>NZ_JAEMGT010000103.1:0-1919 GCF_017655185.1 Rahnella sp. ChDrAdgB13
AGCAGGATGGATTCAAAAGAGCGCGAGACATTAATGATGTGCTGAATATCAGACATGGTGAGTCAGCTCCTGGATTATGGCGGGGGAATTAACCGGCTGGGGATCGCCGGACACAGGCGGGAGGTCGCCGTGATGCTGCATGCAGCCGGAAAGCGCGCACAGCATCAGAAGCAAGATGCTGAATTTCATGGAAGCCTCTTATCGGATTAATGCAGGAAAGCCGCACCGCTGGCAGAGGCCACGGCGTGACGGGGGAATGAGATTAGCGGTCGGGAGGATTAACGGTGACGCTGCTGATTTTGGCGTTTCATGCTTTCGATGGCGGTGGCACGTTTCTGCCAGGCGCTCACGGTTTTGCCCACACCTGTGGCAATGAATCTGCCGGTGGTCGCTGCTGCCGCCATGCCACCTTTGGCGGTCAGTCGGCCCCCTGTCTTTATGCCGGGTCCGGCGACGTCGGCAGATTTGCTTGCCAGCCCGCGCAGTCCGCTCATCGCAGCCCCCTGTAACACGGCCTGTACGGCGGCACCGCTCAGCGCAGTGGCTATTTTCGCTGAAAAATACACCACGACGCCTGCCGCAATCCCGGCCAGCAAACATTGCGCCGCCAGGGTCACCATATTGCTTTCAGCAGACATTGCTGTGGCGGCATCCAGTATTTTATTCAGGTAGTTGATGGCGATCCGGACAGACAGGGCAGAGAACATGATCGTTAAGATTGCGGTAAATAGTGTTTTCAGCCAGTTATCAAACATGGGTTTAAGAAAACCGTACAGCAGGCAGAAAATAAACAGTGGGGCGGTGGTGGTCATTAACAGAATGGTGATTTCGGCTAGCAGGTTGACAAAGGTTGCCGCCAGTAACAGAACGATTGCACCGGCCCAGACCAGCACCTCGGCAAAACCGCCATTCACTTTAACGTAGGTTGAAGTGTCCAAATTGAACAGCGTTTGCCCCAGCGCTTGTGCCTTTTCCCACACCGTATCGAGCAGCGCCCAGACATTATCATCGCCACTGATACCGTCCTTAAGCCCTTCAATGGCCGCAATGACGGCATTCAGCCAGCCATCGCGGTTTAAAACAAAGGTGGTGATCAGCAACATGCGCCCCACATCCCAGACAACGTCTTCGACCGGTGTCTGGAGTTTGCCGCCAAGCGTCTGATACCCGCGATACGTAATAAACAGGGTGAAGGAACTGACGATAATCACACTGATAAGGGTGCCGTAGGTAGAAGACTGACCTTCTAACACGGCATTGAGCCCATCCATGATGTTTTTGTCCATACCAACAAAAATACCACCGGACATGGTGCCTCTCATTAGTCAGGAACAGACAGGGGATAAAAACAGGGAGGGATCCCTGTTTTTGTTGGTGGGAATATTACTGAGTGACAGATTTTCTTTTTTGGGCTTCCTGCTGAAACAGCGTCTCGAATTTTTCCCTGATGCCGGGTTTGCCGGCCTGGGCAAACATAAGTGCTGCCCGGTGCGCAAACTCTCAGTTGTCGCTTGCCTCGCCATCCCTGAGGCATTGCGTATAGACCTTATAGGTTTCATCGGGATGTTCTTTATACCAGGCTTCTGATTTCGTCTCTTTACAACCTGATAAAACGAGAATGCCTGACATGACGCACAAGGTTAATACGGGGTTTAACATGTTAACCTCCCTATAGAGAGTTCAGATCGGCAACGGGCGCAGTTAATTGCTGTTGCTCAAAGGCCTTCTGTTTTTGCTGTTCCAGCAGCGTTGCCCGCTGTTCAGTCTGTTTGACTGACATCTCCCACTGGCTGGTCAGCGCATTTAATTGTACGCTTTTGGCCGCGATGGCGTTAGCCAGGTCCTGTGACTCTTTCGAATCCTGCGCATTAGCAATACGGTCTGATAAATCTGATATATCGCCGAGCGTGCCCGTGATC
>NZ_JAEMGT010000104.1:0-69679 GCF_017655185.1 Rahnella sp. ChDrAdgB13
TGAACGGTGAGAAACAGCGAGAGTCTTTTTCCGAGCCGGTTCGAGCCTGAAATGAGAGCACCGCGCAGCGGCAACGTTTGCGGCAATAACGGGTGTTACTGAAACATAGCCAGCGAGCGATAGCGCGTGTTGAAAAAGCGTGGGGAAATCCAAAAGGGGAAAAGCACTTTCCCCTTTTGGTCGGTTTCGGCGCCAGCCGCTGAGTGATAGCTGTTCTTGAAAAACCGAAATTTTCCCGGTCATAATCCCAGCCCCTCACTGCAAGTGAAAAGCCGCCCAATTGCAGCGGCTTCTGCAATCTATCACCCGATTGTCATCAGACTCGCATTCCCGCCCGCTGCCGCGGTATTCACACTCAGTGAACGCTCATGCAACAGGCGCTCCAGCAGGATGTTATCTTCGCCGCGCGCAAACCCTTGTACTGAAATAATCGCGCCAGGGCGCTTGGCGATAAGCTGACAAAGTTCGCGGAGCTGATCGGCGTCGCCGTGGTAAATCACCGCGTCAAATACCGGCGCCTCGTTCTGCCAGTCTTTGGCGAAATCGACACGTTCCTGTACCGCTTTCGGTAACTGGCTGAACAGTTCGCGCTGTAACGGCGCATCCGGCCAGAGAATACGGCAACCGGTCGCGGTGACGGCGGCGAGCTGGGTCAGCGCATCATCCTGATTGTCTGACAACGCCAGAACGCGCTCACGCGGCAATAATGCGTAAGTGTTACGTTCCCCGGTTGGCCCCGGCAGGGTACGCAAAGTGCCGCCCTGACTGGTTTGTGCGAAGCGCTCGCACACGGCAATCAGGTCTTCGCGATGTTTCTGCTCCGTCGCCCATTGTTGCAACGCGCGGTGCGGTGCCAGTAACGCTTCGCGTACAGACGTGTCCAGCGGCAGTTCGCGATCCTGACGCAATAACGTTTGCTGCACGGCGTCCTGCGGGCGGCTGCTCAGCAGGCGGTACAGGTACAGCGGACCACCGGCTTTCGGGCCGGTTCCGGATAAGCCTTCACCGCCAAACGGCTGCACACCCACGACAGCGCCGACCATGTTGCGGTTCACGTACATGTTGCCGACGTGCGCCTGCTGCGTCACGCGGTGGATGGTTTCGTCGATGCGGGTATGTATCCCCAGCGTCAGGCCGTAACCGGCGGCATTAATCTGACCGATCAGCTTATCCAGATCCTGACGGGCATAACGCACCACATGGAGTACCGGGCCGAAGATTTCTTTCTTCATTTCATCGAAGCTTTCCAGCTCGATAAGCGTCGGTTTGATGAAGGTTCCGCGCGTCCATTCCTGCTGATCGGCGGCAAATTCCTGCGTGGCCTGATACACCGTGCGGCCTTTGGCGCGCATGGCATCGATGTGTTTCTCGATACCGGCTTTGGCTTCGGCGTCGATCACCGGCCCGATATCGGTACACAACCGTTCAGGGTTGCCCATGCGGCACTCGGCCATCGCGCCGCGCAGCATTTGCAGCGTATGGTCGGCGACGTCGTCCTGAATACACAGCACGCGCAGGGCGGAACAGCGCTGACCAGCGCTGTCGAAAGCTGACGCCACGACATCGGTCACCACCTGTTCGGTGAGTGCGGAGGAGTCCACAATCATCGCGTTCAGGCCGCCGGTTTCGGCGATAAGCGGCGTCGGACGCCCCTGCGGATCCAGACGACCGGCGATGTTGCGTTGCAAAATTCCTGCCACGTCGGTGGAACCGGTAAACAGCACGCCGCGGACGCGTTCGTCGTTCACCAGTTGCGAGCCCACTGTTTCCCCCTGGCCCGGCAACAGTTGCAGCACACCCGTCGGAACACCGGCTTCATGCAAAATGCCCACGGCCAGCGCGGCAATCAGCGGCGTTTGCTCAGCCGGTTTTGCCAGCACGCTGTTGCCTGCGGCGAGGGCGGCGGCAATCTGCCCGGTGAAGATCGCCAGCGGGAAGTTCCACGGGCTGATACACACAACCGGCCCGAGCGGACGGTGCGAGTCATTGGCAAAGTCTTCACGGATCTGGCCTGCGTAATAGTGCAGGAAATCCACCGCTTCACGTACTTCGGCGATAGCGTTATTAAAAGTCTTTCCGGCTTCACGCACCAGTACGCCAAGCAAGCTTTGCAACTGCGCTTCCATCAATTCTGCGGCGCGTTGCAAGATTGCGGCGCGCTCTTCGGGAGGCGTCGCAAACCAGATAGCACCGGCGGCGGTGGACGCATCCAGCGCACGGCTGATTTCGTCCTGCGTGGCTTCACGCACGTAGCCGACGATATCGCCGTTTTCAGCCGGGTTAATGACTGGCAGGAATTCGCCCTCATCGGTCTGTGCATCAATCATCGCCTGGGCTTTCACCGGATGGCTGGCGCTTTGCAGCAGGGCGCTGGAAAGCGACGCCAGACGGTGTTCGCTCGACATATCCAGCCCCGCAGAGTTCACGCGTTTGTCGCCGTACAAATTGCGCGGCAACGCGATACGCGGATGCGGTAAACCGACCTGACCTTCGCTGGCGGCCAGCGCTTCGACGGCCAGAACCGGATCGGCAACCAGTTCGTCAATCGGCAAGGTGGCGTCAGCGATACGGTTAACGAAGGAGGTGTTCGCACCGTTCTCCAGCAGACGACGCACCAGATACGCCAGCAGCGTTTCATGCGTGCCGACCGGGGCATAAATGCGGCAAGGGCGGTTCAGTTTGCCCTCGCTGATTTTGCCGACAACCTGCTCGTACAGCGGTTCGCCCATGCCGTGCAGGCACTGGAATTCGTACTGACCGGGATAGTAGTTGTTACCGGCCAGCTGATAAATTGCCGCCACGGTGTGCGCGTTGTGTGTCGCAAACTGCGGATAAATGAGGTTGGGCACCGCCAGCAGTTTGCGGGCACAGGCCAGATAGGAAACGTCGGTGTAAACCTTGCGGGTGTAAACCGGATAATCTTCCAGCCCGTCCATCTGGGCGCGCTTAATCTCGCTGTCCCAGTACGCGCCTTTAACCAAACGGATCATCAGGCGGCGGCGGCTGCGCTGCGCCAGATTGGTCAGGTAATCGATGACCATCGGGCAGCGTTTTTGGTAAGCCTGAATAACGAAGCCGATGCCGTTCCAGCCCGCCAGTTCCGGCTCAAAGCAGAGTTTTTCCAGCAAATCGAGGGAGATTTCCAGACGGTCGGCTTCTTCGGCGTCAATATTGATGCCGATGTCATAACTGCGCGCCAGCAGCGTCAGCGAGAGCAGGCGCGGATAAAGCTCTTCCATCACGCGTTCGTACTGCGCACGGCTATAGCGCGGATGCAGGGCGGAAAGTTTGATTGAAATGCCCGGCCCTTCATAAATGCCACGACCGTTTGAGGCTTTACCAATCGCGTTAATCGCCTGCTGATATGACTGCAAATACGCCTGCGCGTCTTTTTCGGTCAGCGCCGCTTCACCCAGCATGTCGTAGGAGTAACGGAAACCTTTTTCTTCATGTTTACGCGCGTTAGCCAGCGCTTCCGCGATGGTTTCGCCGGTCACGAACTGTTCGCCCATCAGGCGCATCGCCATGTCCACGCCTTTGCGTATCAGCGGTTCGCCACTTTTGCCGATAATACGGTTCAGGGATTTCGACAGGCTGGCTTCATTGTGTGTCGCTACCAGTTTGCCGGTAAACAGCAAACCCCAGGTCGCGGCATTGACGAACAGCGACGGGCTGCGGCCCAGATGTGAATGCCAGTTGCCGTTGCTGATTTTGTCGCGGATTAACGCATCGCGCGTTGGCTTATCGGGAATACGCAACAATGCTTCGGCCAGACACATCAGTGCCACGCCTTCCTGCGAGGACAGGGAGAATTCCTGCAACAGGCTTTGCACCATACCGGCGCGGCCGTTTGCACTTTTCTGGTTACGCAGTTTGGTGGCGATCTCGGCGGCCAGTTTCAGGGCCGCGTCGTTGAGCGGAGCAGGCAGACGGGCCTGTTCGAGCAGCATGGAAACGGCTTCCGGCTCCGGGCGGCGATAGGCGGCGGTAATGGCTGAACGACTGACCGACTGCGGCAAAATCTGCTCGGCGAAATCAAGGAATGGCTGATGCATTTCCTGTACCGGCTGACCGGCGGGATCTTCCGCGTCGCCAGGCGCTGCGCCATTAAGCGCCGGGATCTCCGGCAGCGAATCGCCATTTTCCAGACGTTCCAGATAGGAAAAAATCGCCTGTTTAATCAGCCAGTGCGGCGTGCGGTCAATCTGCTGAGCCGCAATTTTTAGCCTGTCGCGTGTGCCTTCGTCCAGCTTCACACCCATCGTCGTCATACCCATACGCAACCACTCCCTATGAAAAGGTTCAGGTGAATTCATTATCTTTATGGCAAGCAATATCTTCTATGTTGCAACCTTGTGCAACCCTGTTAATGCACGAAGTATGCCTGATGTGATTTATTTGGCATTTTTAACATTGAATCAACGCAGGAAGGACGGGTTATTCGCGGTAACCGCCTTAATAACCTCAAAGTTATAGGTGCAACTGAGGGGAATGTAACGTGCAACCCGCTCTCATCATAAATGTGATGCGCCGTAAATTTTACGTATCCCAAATGTTAAAACATTTGAAATGTAGCGATCACTCAACCAGTATCGCGACCGACAGTTAATTTGAATAAAAACCACATTAAGTACGCTGAAAAAGAAAAAAAATGGAGAGTCATGCTGCATCCTTCGCGGGTTTCAGCCATCATCTCGCCCGGCATGGTTTTGGCCGCCTTTTGAAAAAGGTGTGTCAGGACAGACAGATGCCGACCTGCATTGCAAACACGTATCGCAAAAAATAAGAAAGTGGAGAAGGACATGACAATGAACACACCGATGCTGGTGACGTTTTGTGTTTATATTTTCGGGATGATTTTGATAGGGCTCATCGCGTATTTACGGACCAAAAACTTTGATGATTATATTCTGGGTGGCCGCAGCTTAGGCAGCGTGGTGACGGCACTTTCCGCCGGTGCTTCGGACATGAGCGGCTGGTTATTAATGGGTTTACCGGGCGCGATTTTTCTTTCCGGTATTTCCGAAAGCTGGATTGCCATCGGCCTCACGATTGGCGCGTATCTGAACTGGAAGCTGGTGGCGGGGCGCTTACGCGTTCACACCGAGGCCAACAATAATGCGCTGACGCTGCCGGATTACTTCACGCACCGCTTCGAAGATTCCAGCAAATTGCTGCGTATTATCTCGGCTGTCGTGATCCTGGTGTTCTTCACCATTTACTGTGCTTCCGGGATTGTTGCCGGTGCGCGTTTGTTTGAAAGTACTTTCGGGATGTCTTATCAGACCGCGCTGTGGGCGGGTGCCGCAGCGACCATCATTTATACCTTTATCGGCGGTTTTCTGGCAGTCAGCTGGACTGACACGGTGCAGGCCAGCCTGATGATTTTCGCGCTGATCCTGACGCCAGTGATCGTCATCCTCGCGGTCGGCGGCATTGACAGTTCGATGCTGGTGATTCAGGCGAAAAATCCGGAATACACCGACATGTTCAAGAATATGAATCTGGTGGCAATTGTGTCCCTGCTCGGCTGGGGACTGGGGTATTTCGGTCAGCCGCATATTCTGGCGCGTTTTATGGCCGCCGATTCGCATCATACTATCCGCAGCGCACGCCGTATCAGCATGACGTGGATGATTTTGTGTCTGGCGGGCACCATCGCCGTGGGCTTCTTCGGGATTGCGTATTTCAGCAATAACCCGGCAGTAGCGGGCAATGTGACGCAAAACGCTGAGCGGGTGTTCATCGAGCTGGCGAAAATCCTGTTCAACCCGTGGATTGCCGGGATCTTGCTGTCGGCTATTCTGGCGGCGGTGATGAGCACCCTGAGCTGCCAGTTGCTGGTGTGTTCAAGTGCTATTACCGAAGATTTGTACAAGGCGTTCCTGCGCAAAGGCGCAAGCCAGCGTGAGCTGGTGTGGATTGGTCGCGCGATGGTGCTGGTTGTCGCGCTGGTGGCAATTGCGCTGGCCGCCAACCCTGAAAACCGCGTGCTCGGTTTAGTCAGCTACGCCTGGGCAGGTTTTGGCGCGGCATTCGGGCCGGTGATCCTGATTTCCGTGATGTGGAAACGCATGACCCGCAACGGCGCGCTGGCCGGAATGGTCACCGGCGCCGCGACGGTGATTCTGTGGAAAAGTTACGGCTGGGTTGAACTGTACGAAATCATTCCTGGGTTTATTTTTGCTTCGATCGCCATCTGGGTGGTCAGCCTGATGGGGCGTAAACCTTCCGTGGCAGTCGAAGAGCGCTTCAACGCTGCCGAAGCGGAATACAACACTCTCTGATTTTCCCCGCGTTATCGTGATAAACCGGGATCGTCCTGATCCCGGTTTTCTGTTTTTTCGTGCGCATTTCCCCGACAGGTTTCAAAAAAGAGCCCGTCACCTCTTGTATTTCTTTTGGCAAGAATGATAATCACTATCGTTTCTTTTTACTTTTCTTTACAGAGACCTTACAGTTTTTGCCGATCAACGGGGTCAGGAGTTTTCGCTATGTTCGTTCCGTTTCTCATTATGTTTCGCGAAGGGCTGGAGGCGGCGCTGATTGTCAGCCTGATCGCCAGTTACCTTAAACGGACGCAGCGCGGGCAGTGGCTCGGTGTGGTCTGGATTGGCGTGTTCATTGCTGCAGCACTGTGTCTGGCGCTGGGGCTGTTCATCAACGCCACCACCGGCGAGTTTCCGCAAAAGCAGCAGGAGTTGTTTGAAGGCATTGTGGCCGTCATTGCGGTGTGCATTCTGACCTACATGGTGTTCTGGATGCGTAAGGTGTCGCGTTCCATCAAAGTGCATCTGGAAGGCGCGATTGATAACGCGCTCAATTCCGGTCGCGGTCAGGGCTGGGCGCTGGTAGCGATGGTGTTTTTCGCGGTCGCGCGTGAAGGGCTGGAATCGGTATTTTTCCTGCTGGCGGCGTTCCAGCAGGATGTCGGCATTGAAGCACCCATCGGTGCGTTACTCGGTCTGGGCGCGGCCATCGTGCTGGGTTTCCTGATTTACTACGGCGGCGTGAAGCTGCATCTGGCGAAGTTCTTCAAGTGGACCAGCCTGTTTATTTTGTTCGTCGCGGCAGGTCTGGCGGCCGGCGCTATCCGCGCTTTCCACGAAGCCGGTTTGTGGAACAGCATGCAGGATATCGCGTTTGATTTCAGCGGCACGCTGTCCACGCATTCCCTGTTCGGTACCTTGCTGGAAGGGATGTTTGGTTATCAGGAAGCGCCGACCGTCAGTGAAGTCGCGGTGTATTTCCTGTACCTGATCCCGGCGCTGTTCCTGTTCTTTATGCCTCAGGGAAAATCAGCCGTCACGGCTCCGGCCGGACAAAAAACACAACGCTGATTTTTAACAATATTGTTGTTCATACATTCTCTATTCACACAGTTTGTCACGGAGTGGTACATGTCATATTCATCCCCGCTGTTTCGCCGTAAAGCTTTACAGGTCGCGCTGCTGTCACTGCCCGCTTTTGCGCTGAGCGCTAATGTGCTGGCGGCTGATGTCCGTCAGGTCAAAATTGCTGTAAACGACAAACAATGTGAACCGATGGCGCTGACCGTGCCGGCCGGTAAAACGCAGTTTGTTATCCATAACAACAGCCAGAAAAACCTGGAATGGGAAATTCTGAAAGGCGTGATGGTGGTGGAAGAGCGTGAAAACGTGGCGCCGGGCTTCACGCAGAAAATGACCGCCAATCTGGAGCCGGGCGAATACGACATGACCTGCGGCTTGCTGAGCAATCCGAAAGGCAAACTGACCGTCACGGCGGAAGGCGCGGCGACCTCCGCAAAACCTGACGCCATGGCGCTGGTTGGCCCGATTGCGGAATACAAAGTGTATGTGACGCAACAGGTTGCTGAACTGGTTTCCCACACCAAAGCGTTCACGGATGCGATTAAGAAGGGCGATCTGGCGAAAGCGCAGGCGCTGTACGCCTCTACCCGCGTTTATTACGAACGTATCGAACCGATCGCCGAGCTGTTCTCAGACCTCGACGGCAGCATCGATGCCCGTGAAGATGACTTCGAAAAGAAAGCCGAAGACCCGAATTTCACCGGTTTCCACCGTCTGGAGAAAATCCTGTTCGCCGATAAAACCACTAAAGGCGCTGAGCCTTTTGCTGACAAGCTGTATACCGACACCGTTGATTTGCAAAAACGTATCACCGACCTGACTTTCCCGCCGAACAAAGTGGTCGGCGGTGCAGCAGGCCTTATCGAAGAAGTGGCATCGAGCAAAATCAGCGGTGAAGAAGACCGTTACAGCCGCACAGACCTGTGGGATTTCCGTGCAAATCTCGACGGCGCGCAGAAAATCGTGAACCTGCTGCGTCCGCTGCTGGAAAAAGCCGACAAGCCGCTGCTGGATAAAATCGACGCGAACTTTAAAACCGTGGATACCCTGCTGGACAAATACAAAACCAAAGACGGTTACGAGAACTACGAGAAACTCTCCGACGCTGACCGTAATGCGATGAAAGGGCCGATCACGACGCTGGCAGAAGATTTAGCCAAGCTGCGCGGTGTTTTAGGTTTAGATTGATACTCCTCCCCCTGCGAAGGGAGAGGCTGGGAGGGGGTTTAGCAGACCATACAATGGCTGATGCACACTTCAACTTTTTGATTTTGCTTTAATACCCCACCCCAACCCTCCCCTTCGCAGGGGAGGGAGCTTTTAAATTCCTGAGGCATAGCAATGAGCAATAAAAACGATAATAAGTCCGTACAACAGGACGCGACTTCTTCTTCACGCCGCCGTTTACTCAAAGGCGTGGGATTGTTAGGCGGGGCATTTGCCCTCGGCGGCGCGGCCGGTGCGCAGGCAGAAAAAACACCGGGTGCCAAAAAAGAGTACACACCGGGAACCGTTTCTCCCGATGAACGCTGGGGCAAGCAGCCTTATTACGGCGAACATCAGGCAGGGATTTTAACGCCGCAGCAGGCGTCAATGATGCTGGTGGCGTTTGATGTTCTCGCGACCACCAAAGCCGATCTCGAGCGTCTATTCCGTCTGCTCGATACCCGTTTTGTCTTTCTGACTACCGGCGGCACGGCGCCATCGGTAGATCCGAAATTCCCGCCGATGGATTCGGGCGTAATGGGCGCGGAAATCTACCCGGACAATTTGACCATGACGCTTTCCGTGGGCGATTCGCTGTTTGACGAACGCTTCGGGCTGGCCGCTCACAAACCGCTTAAATTGCAGCGCATGGCGCGTTTTCCGAATGATTCCCTTGATGCCAAACTCTGCCACGGCGATTTGCTGTTGCAGATTTGCGCCAATAACAGCGACACCGTGGTTCACGCGCTGCGCGACATCATCAAGTACACGCCGGATTTGCTCAGCGTGCGCTGGCGTCGTGACGGATTTATTTCTTCCCACGCCGCGCGCAGCCAGGGCAAAGAAACGCCGGTTAACCTGCTGGGCTTTAAGGACGGCACGGCGAACCCGGATGCCAAAGATAAACCGCTGATGGACAAAGCCATCTGGGTAACTGCCGATCAGGGCGAACCGGGCTGGACGACCGGCGGCAGTTATCAGGCGGCGCGTCTGATCCCGTTCCACGTTGAGTTTTGGGATCGCACGCCACTTCAGGAACAGCAGACGATTTTTGGTCGCCACAAAGCGACCGGTGCGCCGCTGGGCATGGAAAAAGAGCATGATGTGCCGGATTACAGCAAAGATCCGGAAGGGAAGGTGATCCCGCTGGATGCGCATATTCGTCTGGCCAATCCGCGCACCAAAGAAACCGACGACAACCTGATGCTGCGTCGCGGCTACAGCTATTCGCTGGGCGTCACCAATTCCGGGCAACTGGAAATGGGGCTGCTGTTTGTCTGCTATCAGCACGATCTTGAGAAAGGTTTCCTGACGGTACAAAAACGCCTGAACGGTGAACCGCTTGAGGAATATATCCGGCCGGTCGGCGGCGGTTTCTTCTTTACGCTGCCGGGCATCCCGGATGAAAATCACTATCTGGGGCAAACCCTGATCGAAGCCTGATTTGTTTTCCTCCTCCGTTCCCCGCGGAGGAGGAATATTACCGGTCATCTTTTTTACCGTTCGTTACCGAATTCACGCCCTGTTAATACACCCGCGCACTCCTGAAAACGTCAGTAATGTCATGATGATAAATCGTTAACGGCTTTATCACGATGCCTGCCCTGAGACTGCTATGACCATCAGCCATTCCCGCAGAAAACTGCTGATTTTCGGCATTGGCCTGTCGCTGGCGACACCGCGCCTGTACGCCGCACAAAAGGCCGTACGCGTTTCAATGATGTCCGATGCGCGCCAGATTACCGTATCCCTGCCCGCCGCCGATAAACGCAGCCGCGTATTCAGGCTCGGCGCACCGGAACGGGTGGTGATCGACATGCCGGTGGCGTCATTTCCGCCTGAACTGGAACATGCGCTGACGGTGGTCCGCCAGAAATTCCCGTGGATTGAGGAAGGGCGCATTGCCCATTTCAGCCCGGACGTGGCGCGTATTGTTCTGACGGTGAAGGGTAAACCGGTGATCACGCGCACCACAGAAAACGGCGTGATGAAGGTTGTCATCACGGAGGAAGGCCTCGCTGCACAAACGGCAGCGCAGGCTTTGCCTTTAGCCACCAAAGCGCCACTGGCGGAAAAACCCCTGCTGGTGATGATTGATCCCGGCCACGGCGGGAAGGACCCCGGCGCGATTGGCAATGAAGGGACCTATGAAAAACACGTGGTTCTGCACATCGCCAAACGGCTGCAAACCTTGCTGGATCAGCAGCACGGTATTCACGCGGTGCTGACGCGGCAGGATGACGTTTTTATTCCGCTTTATCACCGCGTCAGCCTGGCGCATCAGCACGAAGCCGACCTGTTTATTTCTATTCACGCCGACGGATTTACTAACGATCAGGTATCCGGCGCATCGGTTTTTGCGCTGTCAGAACACGGCGCGGGCAGCGCGATGGCGCGGTATCTTTCGCAGAGCGAGAACAGCGTCGACGTGCTGTATGACAATGATTTTAAGACCGACGATGAGTATCTGAAGGAGACGCTTTTCGACCTCGATCAGCACGAAACCATTCACCGCAGCATGGATTTCGGCAGCCATCTGGCGGCGAACATTGTCAAAGTGCATCACATGCACAGCCCGCATCCGGAACAGGCGGGCTTCGCGGTGCTGAAATCCCCGCGCATTCCGTCGGTGCTGGTGGAGACGTCCTTCATCACCAACAAGCAGGAAGAAAAACTGCTCGGCGAACCGGTCTTTCAGGAAAAAATGGCGAGGGCGCTGGCGGAGGGCATTAACAGTTATTTTCTCAACGAAAAGAAAAATAACTTGCTGAGCTGACGTGCGGTTTAACTGATGTTTTGTAAGCTGTTTAGAGAACCCAAACATCAGATATTAATGCGGAGTGCCTGCGTTGAATAATTCCGAAATTTCCAGCCCGTTATGGCGGCTGACGGCAGCGACATTGTGTACCGGCGTGCTGGCCGGTCTCGGTGGCATGATGCTGGCGCTGATCCTGCACTACATCCAGCATCTGGCCTTCGGCTACAGTCCGGATTTTATCATCAGCAGTGAAAGCTTTTTGCAGGGCGTCAGCGAAGCCACGCGCAGCCGGCGGCTGATCGTGCTGATTATCTGTGGTGCGGTTGCCGGCGCAGGCTGGTGGGCGCTGTACCGCTGGGGAAAACCGCTGGTGAGCATTGCCGCGGCGGTGAAATCAGAAAATCCGCGTATGCCGTTTGTCAGCACGACGATTCATGCGTTGCTGCAAATTATCACCGTCGCGCTCGGTTCGCCGCTCGGACGTGAGGTCGCGCCGCGCGAAATCGGTGCGGTCAGCGCAAACTGGCTGTCGCTGCGCTTCAGGCTGACGGCGCGCGAAACGCAAATCATGATTGCCTGCGGCGCAGGTGCGGGGCTGGCGGCAGTGTATAACGTTCCGCTTGGCGGCGCAGTGTTTGTGCTGGAAGTGCTGCTCGGTGCGTTCCGCTGGCCGCTGTTGCTGCCTGCAATAGCGACATCCTCTATTGCTGCGCTGGTGGCGTGGACAGGGCTGGGCAACGAATCGCAATATCACCTGATGCAGCTGAACACCACACCCGCCTTGCTGGTCTGGTCGGCGGTCATGGGGCCGGTATTTGGCGTTGCGGCTTACGGGTTTACGCGGATGACCAACCGGGCGAAAGCGCAGGCCCCGAGCGATGCGCGTCTGATTATTTATAACCTGCTCAATTTTGCGTTTATCGGCATTCTGGCGGGCTGGCTCCCGCAATTATTGGGCAACGGCAAAGGCCCGGCGCAGCTGAGTTTTGATAATCAGATTACCGTAGCGTTAGCGGCAACCGTGCTGGTGGGGAAACTGGTGATTACCTGGAGCACATTACGCGCCGGGGCGCAGGGCGGATTACTGACGCCGGGATTATCCAATGGCGCATTGCTGGCCTGTATTTTGGGCGCGCTGTGGAATATTTTCTGGCCGAGAACATCGCTGGGTGCATTTGCCATTATTGGGGCGGCGGCATTTCTGGCGTCCTCAATGAAAATGCCCGTCACCGCTATTGTGCTGATAATGGAGTTCACGCGGGTGGATCATGACTTCTTAATTCCGATCCTTTTTGCCGTCAGCGGGTCGGTCGCCTGCTTTACTTTATGCAGTAAAATCACGGATAAAAAATAACCAGGGCGAGGATCGTAAAAAAGATCCTCATGATCCTATTGACGACAGTCACAAATTTTTTTACATTTTGGTAACGCAAATGTTTCAGCTGTCATTATACTGAAATTATATCGCGGTAGTTTTCAGGATATACGGGATAAGTTTTCACGAGGTGTCCGGCAACTGCCGTTAATAACACTGCGGGGAGCGCGAATGGTAAAGTCCATGTTTGGGCTGTTGATTGAAAATAACATGCTTCACCCACTGACTCGTTGTTGTCGCGTAAAAGCAAACGAGGGTAAGGCCTCCGACTCTCCAATATTAACCAAAACACTTTCAGTATATTCCTACCGCTTTTTAGAGAAGTTATCATCCACGCACCATCAACCCTGTTCTTTAACTGACTCTTTCATCCCTTTTAAAACAACTGCGAAACGCATTGGCTTTTATTCTGGCAATTTCACTGTGCGGGTCAGCGGTTTGTCATTATCGAGGATTTTACTTTCATTGAGAGTTTTATTTTCGGTGGATATGACAATGCCTCCTTGTGAACAGAAAGCAGCCAAAAGATTATCTCATAATCGCTTTGGTCTATTTTCCTCTTCACGATATTCAATGGCTGTACTTGGTCTAAAAGGAGACCAAAACCTCATTTGTTAGTGAAACATAACCGTGCGGGCATTATGCCTTAGCGTTAAGTGAATCAAACTGTAAGGTGCCACTATGGGAAGACAGAAAGCAGTGATCAAAGCTCGTCGTGAAGCAAAACGTGTAATTCGTAATGATTCACGCAGTCACCGCCAGCGCGAGGAAGAATCTGTGACGTCATTGGTACAGATGGGCGGTTTGGAATCGATTGGCATGGCTCGCGACACTCGCGATACGTCCGTCATCGAAGCGCGTACTGAAGCTCAGGGTCATTACTTATCAGCCATAGAGAATAAGCAGTTAATTTTTGCTACCGGCGAAGCAGGCTGCGGCAAAACATTTATCAGCGCTGCGAAAGCGGCAGAGGCATTAATTCACAAAGAAATCGACAGGATTATTGTTACCCGTCCGGTTCTCCAGGCCGATGAAGATCTCGGTTTCCTGCCCGGTGATATATCAGAGAAATTTGCACCTTATTTCCGTCCGGTCTACGACATTCTGTTACGTCGTCTGGGGTCTTCCTTCCTGCAATATTGTTTGCGGCCGGAAATAGGGAAGGTTGAAATTGCGCCATTCGCTTATATGCGCGGGCGTACTTTCGAAAATGCGGTGGTTATTCTGGATGAAGCCCAGAATGTCACGGCCAGTCAGATGAAAATGTTCCTGACGCGTCTCGGTGAAAACGTGACGGTTATAGTTAACGGTGATATTACCCAGTGTGATTTACCACGTGGAGTTGTATCGGGGCTCAGCGATGCACTGTCCCGCTTCGAAGAAGACGAGATGGTCGGCATCATTAAGTTTGATAAACAGGACTGCGTCCGCTCTGAATTGTGCCAGAGAACGCTGAATGCTTATTCGTAATTAACCTTATTCCCACCACAATGCATCACATAATGAAAAAGGCCGCTCCTGTGAGCGGCCTTTCTTATAATGCTTCACCCCTTCGCAGGGATACGCCGATGTTAAAGCATAATAATCATCATATAGGCGCAGAATAATGCCAGATGCGCCGTGCCGTTCAGGACATTGGTACGGCCTGTCGAGAAGGAAATCTGGCACAAAATCAGCACCGACAGCATGACCACGATGTTCGCCGGGTCCAGCCCGAAAATTAAGTTCTGGCCGGTCAGGGTGGCGATAACGGTCACCGCCGGAACGGTCAGAGAGATGGTCGCCAGCACCGAACCGAAGAACAGATTCATAGCGCGCTGTACCTGATTTTTCAGCACCGCTTTTAACGCACCCAAACCTTCCGGGGAAAGAATCAGCAGCGCCACCAGGAAACCGGTGAACTGCGCAGGCGCGTTCAGTTCAGTCAGCAGGCTTTCCAGCGGATTGGCGTTGAATTTGGTGACGGCAATGACCAGCACCAGATGCACCAGCAGCCACAGTGTGTGCGTCAGATTGCTTTTTGAAGAAGGCTTTCCGTGGCCGTCTTCTTCGCCTTCATCTTCATGTTCATAGATAAACAGGCTCTGGTGCGTTTTGGTCTGAATCAGCAGGAATACGCCGTACATGGCGGCGGAAATCACCGCAACAAACAGCGCCTGCGGCGTGCTGAAATTACCGCCCGGTAAGGCTGCGGGCAGAACAAGTACGATCACCGCCAGCGGGAAAATCGCCATCAGATACTGTTTAATGCCGCCGAGATTGACGTATTGCGTCGCAAATTTACGGCCACCCAGCAGCAGGGCGACACCCACCAGCCCGGCGGTCACGATCATGATGATGGAAAATAATGTGTCACGCATCAGCGCGGGCGCGGCGTCACCGGTTGCCATCAGGGCCGAAATCAGACTGACTTCGAGGATGACCACTGAAAGGCTGAGGATGAGCGAGCCGTAGGGTTCACCTAAGCGGTGAGCCAGGACGTCGGCGTGACGTACAACGCTGAATGCGCTGGCGAGAATACCGACCAGCGCAATTAAATTGATGCCCACGACGGAGGCGAAGTTACTGCTGTTGCCCCAGAGGACGAGAACAATCAGGGCGGCAATAGGGAAAATCAGGGAGTATTCCTGATGGCGGGTTTTGATTTTTGGATGTTCCTGTGACGACACCATGATGATTATTCTCCTTATAAACACTCACGAAGTAACAACCGCCTGTCCCCGGTTGTCAGTAAAATGCATAGCAGCATAAAGATGTAACTCATTAAGTATAGTAGATAAATTAATCTGTTAACAGGAAAAAGTTGATGTTAGTCATTGAAATATCAGTTAGTCAGTATTTGTTGGTGGATAATTTGCATTAACTGTGCTTTTTTCTTTACTTAAATTTTATTGTTAATAAATTAAAGTTATAAATAACAGTTAGTTAGTTTTTGTTATGTGTTTAATGCTGATGATGCGTCAATTTATGTAAATGATTACTATACCCATAAGGTTAGTGCGCAAAAATCAGCTTTTTTTTTCCCGAAAGAACAGAAACGCAGACTAATCTGGCAGGATCCATTGAGGGTAGCAGCTAGACTTATTATTGTGCACAGACTGAGCACACAATGAATGTGATGAAGATGAACGTAATGAAAAAGGAGAATAATCATGCCTTATCAGAATCGCTCAGCGCTACCCGATTCCGTGCGAAATGTCCTTCCTGCTCACGCGCAGGACATCTATAAAGAGGCCTTCAACAGCGCCTGGGACGAATATGCAAAAGCCAAAGACAGGCAGGGTGATGATTCGCGTGAGGAAACTGCGCATAAAGTGGCCTGGGCTGCGGTAAAACATGGCTATGAAAAAGGGGATGACGACAAGTGGCACCCCAGGAAATCCTGATATCCCCCGGCAGGCACCCGGACGCCGGGCCTGCCGGACTCCTCCTCCCAAACACTATTTCTCACGCCCGTTTTTTCTGATCCCCTGCTTAAAAGTCAATATTCTTACAATGTTCACAAAATAATCACTTTATTTTCGTTTTGTGATCCCCCGCAACCTTGATTGCAACGACAGAAACGAATAAGGTTTCAACAAACACGGGAATACTAAACTTCCTAAAATTTAAACGGCGGCCTCAGTTAAATGCCGGGCTTGTCCGATAACAGATATCACTCGCACCCACGACAGCGGAGAACACAGCGTTAACAGCATGGCATGTTCAAAAGTAAGTGGTACAGAAGGGGGGAATGAATGTTAACTCGAGATTTCCTGCGTAACGCAGATTGTAAAACAGCATTCGGCAATATCGACGAATCGATGCTACTGACCCCTGAACAACGCGCCGCCTCATTAGGTTGTGCTCTGGCGCGTCGCCCCGACAACAGCCCGGTGTGGATTTTTGGCTACGGTTCACTGATGTGGAACCCGGTCTTTGATTCCGAAGAGGCGCGTCCTGCCACCCTGCATGGTTATCACCGTGCATTCTGTTTACGTCTGACTTCCGGGCGAGGAACCCATGCCCAGCCGGGCCGTATGCTGGCGCTGCGCGACGGCGGAAAAACCACGGGTCTGGCGTTCCGTCTGCCGGAAGACAAACTGCATGAAGAGCTTGAACTGCTGTGGAAACGCGAAATGGTGACCGGCTGCTACCGTCCGACGTGGTGTGAGCTTGAGCTCGACGACGGGCGCAAAGTCACTGCGCTGGTTTTTATCATAGATCCGTCGCATCCGCAGTATGAAGCTGACACTGACTATCAGGTTATCGCACCGCTGATTGCGCAGGCCAGCGGACCGCTGGGCACCAACGCGCAATATCTGTTTGCGCTGGAAAAAGAGCTGAATAATTACGGCATGCGGGATGACTGCATGAGCGAGCTGGTGAAACAGGTGAGAATGCTTCTGTCTGTTTCACCCGGTTTTGATGTTCCCGGCCTGAGCTGATTTTCCTGAAACACGTTTTTCCGCTGCGCGGGCTCCCTGCGCAGCGTTTCCTTTCTCCGCCGTCGTTTTTATCTTTCTGAATTCAAGCGATTAGCCTTAGTTTCCTGCCGTTATGATTTCCGTTTGATACTTAAAACCCCCATTAACATCCTGTTTACTATGATTTTTTAACGAAAAGTCAGTTGCAATTGCAAAACGCCTGAGCATAATCCGAATGGTTTTAATAATTATTCTCATTATCGATTGAACTTTTCAGGGAATCCTCAATGCGCGCTCAACGTGAAATTTTTCACACGCCTGTTTTCGCCCGTAAATTGCTGCCAGTGGTGATCTCTGCCGCACTGGCGGCGGTTACGCTGCCTGCACATGCGGCCACCACCACAACACCTGCGACTGACGCTGTTGATACGGCGTCGTCTAAAACCGGCGACACCATTACTGTCACTGCCGCACAGACCGATTTTAAAGCGGGCGGCGAGACACCGGTGCCGGCATATCTTGACGGCGACGTGGCCAACGGCGGGCGTCTCGGCGTTCTGGGTCAGCAGGACGCCATGAATGTGCCGTTCAACGTCATCAGTTTCACCAACAAACTGATTCAGGATCAGCAAAGCCGCACGCTTGGTGATGTGCTTAATAACGACGCCAGCGTTCAGACCGGTTACGGCTACGGAAACTATGCGGAAACCTTCAATATTCGCGGGTTTGCGTTAGACGGCGAAGACATTTCCTACGGCGGCCTGTACGGCGTATTGCCGCGTCAGCTGGTGCCGATGGAATTGGCAGAGCGCGTGGAGCTGCTCAAAGGCTCCAGCGCCTTTCTTAACGGCGTACCGCCGGGCGGCACGGGCGTGGGCGGTAACGTCAACATTGAACCCAAACGCGCCACGGATACGCCAGTCAACCGCGTGACTGTTGATTACACCTCATCTTCTCAGGTGGGCGGCGCGGTGGATGTCGGTCGTCGTTTTGGTGATAACAACCAGTGGGGCGTGCGCGTCAACGCCGTGAACCGTGAAGGCGAAACGGCTGTTAATGACGAACACCGCCGCCTGACCATGGGCTCCGTTGGCCTCGATTATCGCGGCGATCGTTTCCGCTCTTCCTTTGATTTTGGCGTGACCAAACAGACTGTTCACGGTGGTCGTCCGGTTGTCTATCTGGGCAATGCGACCAAAGTGCCGGATGCGCCTTCAGCGACCAAAAACTACGGGCAGGATTTTGCTTCCAGTAATCTGGAAAATGAATTCGGTATGCTGAAAGCCGAATACAACGTGGCAGACGACTGGACCGTTTACGGCGCGGTGGGTATGAACCATGACCGTGAATACGGTAACTACAGCTCTCCGACGCTGAAAGATGACAACGGCAACGCCACCATGGGCCGTCTCACCGTGCCTTACGTCTCTGACAGCGTTGCCACGCAGGCGGGTGTCCGCGGTAAATTCGACACCGGCTTTATCAGCCACAGCGTGAATCTGGGCATGTCGAGCGTGTACCGCAAATACAAAACCGCGTACACCATGTCGGCATCGTCGATCAATACCAATATTTATGATCCGGTTGACGCCAGCTCTCCGGCCACTTTGTATGCGGGCGGTAGCATGGGCGATCCGGCGCTGCGTAACCGTGTCCAGAACGTCGGCGTGTCGGTTTCCGATACCTTATCGATGCTCGACGACCGTCTGCAACTGATTGCTGGTCTGCGCCGCCAGAACGTCATCGTGAAGGATTACAGCTACACCGGAACCGAAACTGACTCCTTTGAGCAGATGAAAGTCACGCCAGCCTTCGGCCTCGTCGTGAAACCGTGGGAACACGTTTCCTTCTACGCGAATCACATCGAAGCCTTGCAGGCCGGTGAAGTGTCAGGCACCACGTACAACGGAAAAGTCGTCACCAACGGTGGTCAGGCTTCCGGCATTGAAACCTCCAAACAGGATGAGGTCGGCGTGAAAACTGACTTTGGCCGTATTGCGGGCACATTGTCTCTTTATCAGATTAAGAAACCGGTCGGTATGTATCGCGCCACCGGCGACACCTATGAATATGGCACATACGGTGAAGTCCGTAACCGTGGCGTAGAGCTGAACGTGTTTGGCGAACCGGTGCTGGGTGTGCGTCTGAACGGCAGCGTGACCTGGATGAACCCGGAAATGACCCAAACGCAGGACGGTGCTTACAACGGCAAAGATGCGGTGGGTATTCCGCGTTACCAGTGGGTGCTTGGTGGCGAATGGGATATTCCCGGCGGCAGCGGTGTGACGGCGCTCGGCAAAGTGATCCGCTCCGGTTCGCAATATGCCGATGAAGAAAACAGCCTGAAAGTGGACGGCTGGACGCGTCTGGATCTTGGTTTGCGTTACGTGATGCCGGTCGGCCAAAACACGCTGACATGGCGTGCCAGTCTGGAAAACGTCACCAACGAAAAATACTGGGCATCAGCGACGGGCGGTTATCTGACGCAAGGTGACCCGCGTGAATTTAAGCTCTCCGCGACCTACGACTTCTGATTTTAATGCACTCCCTTTCCTGTGCCGGGGAAGGGAGTTTTTTCACGTATTTTGTACAGTAACAATCCCCGGCAAACGCCCGTCCTGACTCATTAATAACCAATCAGATAACGTTATGCAAAATATGCATAACGATAGTATTTATCAGACTTTCTGGTAGGTTGAAGAAACTTTACACTAATAAGACGTTAGCAATTTCGCTACATTGGAGAGTGTTTCTTGATGAAAGCTTTATTACCGTCCGTCCTGTTTACGGCTATTGCGGCCAGCTTCTCTGTTCAGGCTGCCACGCCGCCGGACACACTGGTTATCGCCCAATCCATTGATGACACCTCCAGTTTTGACCCGGCTCAGGGTTTTGAGCTGACGACGGTTCAGGCTTTCAACAACATTTACCAGCGCCTGGTGCAGTCAGACCCGAAAAATCCAATCGATTTAAAACCGACGCTGGCGACTTCATGGGAAGCCGCGAAAGACAACCGCAGCCTGACGTTTACACTGTCGCCAAAAGCAGTGTTCGCCAGTGGTAATCCGCTGACCGCCGATGACGTTATTTTCTCGCTGTCGCGCGTGGTGAAACTGAATCTTGAGCCCTCATTCATCCTGACGCAACTGGGCTGGACCGACAAAAACGTCGATACCTTCCTGACTAAACTCGATGACCATCACGTCAAAATCAGCTGGACCGCCGACGTCAGCCCGTCATTCGTGCTGAGCCTTCTGTCTGCGCCGGTGTCTTCCATCGTTGACAGCAAACTGGTGAAAACCAATGCTGCCGCTGACGATCTCGGTCACCAGTGGCTGAGCAACCACTCCGCCGGTTCCGGCCCGTACCAGATCCGTAACTATATTCCGCATGAAGTGGTCATTCTTTCCGCGAACCCGACCTCACCCGAAGGCGCGCCGAAGCTGAAAACCATTCTGATTAAAAACGTGCCGGATCCGGCTGCACGCCGCCTGCTGATTGAACAGGGTGATGCCGATATGGCGCGTAACCTCGGTTCCGACCAGATGGCTGCGCTGGAAGGCAAGAAGGGCGTGAAGCCGCTGGCGATCCCTTATGCTTCCCTGTATTTCCTGCAATTTAATGCCAAAGCTTCTCCGGCGCTGGGCAATCCGGCTTTCTGGGAAGCGGCACGTTACCTGTTTGACTACAACCACATCGCGCATGATCTGATGAAAAATCAGTTCCAGGTGCATCAGGCATTCCTGCCGGAAGGCTATCTCGGCGCGGTAAATGACACGCCGTACACCTATGATCCGGCCAAAGCCAAAGCGATTCTGGCCAAAGCAGGTCTCACGAATGTGAGCTTCACGCTCTCCACGTCAAACCAGCCACCGTATCTGGACATCGCGCAGGCCTTGCAGGCCAGCTTCGCGCAGGGCGGCGTGACCGTGAAACTGGATCCGGGCTTAAGCCAGCAGATCTCCACCAAAGTGAAATCACACGATTACGACGCGTACATGTCTTCGTGGGGCCCGGATTACTTTGACCCGAATACCAATGCCTCTGCGTTTGCGTTCAACCCGGAAGATGGCAGCAAAACGCTGGCATGGCGTGCTAACTGGTCAATTCCTGCCCTGAACAAACTGACGCTGGCCGCTATTGCAGAGCCCGATCAGGCAAAACGCGTGGCGGATTATCGTCAGCTGCAACTTGAAGTGCAGAAAAACTCACCGTTTGTCGTTGGTTTGCAGGCCAAAAGCCTGATTGCCGTGCGTGACAACATTAAAGGATATGTTCAGGGCATCAACCCGGACATGGTCTTCTACAGCAAGGTCACTAAGTAATGACAGACAGTTCAACGCCCGCCGGATTCGTCCGGCAGGGTTGGCGCTGGTCAGGCCGTTTGCTGACCGGCGTGATTTCGCTGGCGCTGACATTGCTCGGCTTGCTGGCGTTCACCTTTACGCTTTCCCATCTTGCCCCGATTGACCCGACGTTGCAGGTCGCGGGCGATCACGCCAGTGAGGCCACCTACGCGCAGGTACGTCGCGATCTGGGGCTGGACCAGTCGGTTCCCGTGCAGTTCGCCAAATATCTGGATCACCTCGCGCATGGCGATATGGGGATTTCCCGCATCACCGCGCAGCCGGTCGCCAGCGATCTGATGCGTACCTTTCCGGCGACGGTAGAACTGGCAACCTGTTCCATTTTGCTGGGCGGAACGCTGGGGATTTTGCTGGCGCTGCTGGCCGTGTGGAAACCCGGAAGCTGGCTGGATAACATCGCCCGGTTTGTTTCGCTGCTCGGTTATTCCGTGCCGATTTTCTGGTTAAGTCTGCTCGGCCTGCTGTTGTTTTACGCCGTACTGCACTGGGCGGGCGGCCCCGGACGGCTCGACGATTTGTACATGTACACCATGACGCCGCGCACCGGTTTTGTGCTGATTGATACCTGGCTTTCCGGCGACCGTGACATGTTCTACAACGCGATCAGCCATTTATGGTTACCGGTGACGGTGCTGGCGATGCTGTCGATGGCAGGGATTACGCGCCTTTTGCGTGCGTCCATGCTGGGCGAAATGAACAAAGAATACGTGATCCTGGCGCGCTCAAAAGGCGCGGGCAGGGTGCGCGTGTTGCTGTGCCACGTCTTCCCGAACGTGCTGGGCACGCTGATTACCGTGCTCACCCTCTCTTATGCCAGCCTGCTGGAAGGGGCGGTACTGACGGAAACAGTGTTTGCCTGGCCTGGCGTCGGACGTTACCTGACCACTGCGCTGTTTGCAGCGGATACCCCGGCCATTCTCGGCGCAACATTGCTGATCGGCACCTGTTTCGTGCTGCTCAATGCGCTGGCTGACGCCCTAACTTATTTGCTCGATCCGCGGACCCGGTAGTTTTCGCTTATGACTCAACAAATGATCCCTGAACAACCGGCGCAGGTTGACGCCGGGGCTAACGTCTGGAAGCCCGCGCGCCGTATCACTGCGCTCTCAGTCGGCCTGGTACTGGTGGCAATTCTGGTGCTGACCGCGCTGCTCGCACCGCTGCTTGCGCCTTTTGACCCCAATATTCAGCACATCGAATTACGCCTGCTGCCGCCGTCCGGCGCGCACTGGCTGGGCACTGACGGCTTTGGCCGCGACCTGCTTTCCCGCGTGATTTACGGCGCACGTCCGACACTGCTGCTGGTGTCGCTTATCCTGATCCTGACCATCCCTGTGGGGCTGTTAATCGGCATCAGCGCCGGGTATATCGGTGGCTGGTTTGAGCGCATTCTGATGCGCCTGACCGACATCGTGATGTCATTGCCGAGTCTGGTCATGGCACTGGCACTTGTCGCTATTATGGGGCCGGGGCTGATGAACGGCGCACTGGCGCTGGCCTTCACCAGCTGGCCGCCGTTTGCGCGTCAGGCGCGGGCGGAAACGCTGGCGCTGCGGCGCAGTGATTATCTGGCGGCGGCGAGAATGCAGGGCATCGGCGGTTTGCGTCTGATGTTCGGCCATATTCTGCCGTTGTGTCTGCCCAGCGCGGTCGTGCGTGCGGCGCTCAGTCTGGGCGGCATTATTCTGGCGTCTGCCGGTCTGGGGTTCCTGGGCATGGGCATTCAGCCACCCACCGCCGAATGGGGCTCGATGGTTGCCGAAGGCAGTAAAGTGATTTTCGACCAGTGGTGGGTAGCGGCTGCGCCGGGTGGCGCAATTCTGTTTGCCAGTCTGGCTTTCAACCTGCTGGGCGACGGCCTGCGTGACAAAATGGATCCACGACATGGCAACTGATGCTCAAACGCTTCATCAGCAACACAATCACCAGAAGACGCAGCACACCGACCGGCTGACGGCGAAAGATCTCACCATTTATCTGCCGGGCGAACGCCCGCTGGAACTGGTGAAATCGCTCTCTTTCAGCGTCGGGCAGGAACGTGTGGCGCTGGTGGGGGAATCGGGTTCCGGTAAATCCCTGACCGCGCGCGCCCTGATGGGATTACTGCCGAACCCGTGCAAGCTGCGCGCTTCCGAGCTGACGCTCGGTGACAATGATCTGACCACGCTGAAAGAACGCGAGTGGAGCCGTCTTCGCGGGAACCGTGTGTCGATGGTGATGCAGGATCCGAAACACGCGCTGAATCCGACGCAGAAAATCGGCAAACAGGTGGAAGAACCGCTGCGCCTGCATACGCGTCTTGGCCGCAAAGAGCGGCAGGAAAAAGTCGCCGATATGCTTAACGCCGTCGGCCTGCCAAATCCGGCCTTTCTGCAACAACAATATCCGCATCAGCTTTCCGGCGGGATGGGCCAGCGCGTGATGCTGGCGATTGCGCTGATCAACGATCCGCAATGGCTGATTGCTGATGAACCGACGTCTGCGCTGGATTTCGACATGCGCGAACAGGTTCTCGGGCTGATTGAACGGCTGGTGGAACAGCGCAACATGGGGCTGATTCTGATCAGCCACGACCTGCAACAGGTTGCGCACCACTGCGAGCGCGTGCTGGTGATGTACAAGGGCGAATTGCTGGATGAACTGCCGGCAGACCAGCTGGCGCAGGCCACGCATCCGTATACGCATACGCTGTGGTCATGCCGTCCGAGCAAATTTACGCACGGAGAACGCCTGCCGGTGCTGGATCGCGCACTGCTGGCGTCACTGAAAAAGGAATCTCGCCATGACTGAAATCGTTGCGGAACTGGATAAGCTGAGCGTTTCGCACCGTCAGGGTTACGAAGTGCGTACCGTGGTGTATAACGTCAGCCTGACGATTAACAAAGGCGAATGTTTCGGTCTGGTCGGGCCGTCCGGCTGCGGTAAATCCTCTTTGCTGTGGGTACTCGCCGGGCTGAACGGCAACTGGGACGGCAGCCTGACGCTGCTGGATCACAAAGTGAAACCGGGCAAACCGTTTACCGGCAGCCTGCGCCGCGATGTGCAGATGGTATTTCAGGATCCGTATGCCTCGCTGCACCCGAAACACAAGCTGCTGCGCACGCTGGCGGAGCCGCTGAAAATCCTCAAAGAGCAGGATATCGAACAGAAAATTGCCGAAGGTTTCCGTCAGGTCGGGCTGGATCCGGCGCTGATGAACCGCTATCCGCACCAGATTTCCGGCGGCCAGCGTCAGCGCGTGGCGATTGTGCGTGCACTGTTGCTTAAACCCAAACTGCTGCTGCTCGATGAACCGACCTCCGCGCTGGATATGTCGGTACAGGCGGAAATCCTCAATCTTCTGAATGACCTGAAAGCGACCAGCGATCTGACCATGATTCTGGTGAGCCACGATGCGGATGTGATTGATCATATGTGTGATCGGGCGGTGCATATGGCCAAGGGGTATGTGCTGAGCTGAAGCTGTTGAGGGTTTTAAGTTCAAATTCAAGGCCATATTCACGGTCAAATTCAAAACCGCGGGCGTCGGCCCTCAGCGACTTGGGGGCGGCATATCGCCGCCGTTCCTCAGGTCTCCGGCACGCTCCGTTCAGCAAAATTTTGAGTGCGCCATAGTGGCTTTATAAAAAGCGAGTCTTTTTCATTCCTTAATCTATTTTATTAAAATACATAGCTTTATTTCATTGTTCTGGCCTTGCCGCTGCACCTCTACACTCGGAAAAACTGTCTTTTCACCTGTGGAGATCGACCTCAATGAAAGTACGTGTTCCTTCCCTGTTATTCCTGCTGATGATGGCCGTGACCCGCGTGGATGCGGCGACGCCAAAAGATACACTGGTCGTCGCAGGTTCGCTCGAAGGCATTATCAGTCTGGATCCGGCGGAAAGTTTTGAAACCGTCAGTTCCGGCAATCTGGTAAACCTTTATCAGCAACTGGTGCAATCCGACCGGCAGCATCCCGATAAGCTCGACCCGGACGCCGCTGCCAGCTGGCAGCCGGGGCCGGACGCGCACAGTCTGATCTTCACCCTCAAGCCTGGCCAGAAATTTTCCAGCGGCAATCCGGTGACGGCCGACGATGTGATTTATTCGTTTACCCGCGTGGTGAAACTCAATAAAAGCCCGTCGTTTATTCTCGGTGAACTGGGCTGGACGCCGGATAACGTGGATGGCAATCTGAAAAAAATTGCTGATGACAAAGTGCAGCTTAGCTGGCCGGCCGATATCGGCAGCGGGCTGGTGCTGAGCATTCTGTCCGCGCCGGTCGCCGGGATTGTGGACAGCAAATTGCTGAAAGAGCATGTCGATCAGAATGATTTCGGCAACAGCTGGCTGCGTTCACGCTCTGCGGGCAGCGGCGCGTTTGAAGTGCGTAACTATGTGCCGCACGAAGCGCTGATTTTCAAACGTAACCCGAACGCTAAACCGCTGGCGAAGATTGAGAATGTGCTGTTTAAAAACGTGGGCGACCCGTCAACGCGCCGTCTGCTGGTGCTGAACGGCGATGCGGACGTGGCTTACGATTTGGGGGCTGACCAGTTCAGCTCGCTGCAAAAAGAGAAGGGCGTTCACGTTGCGCAATTCCCGGCGGCCAAAGTGTTCTATCTGGCGTTTAACGTTGGCGATACCACGCAACCGGCGCTGGCAAACCCTGCGCTGTGGGAAGCAGCGCGCTGGCTGGTCGATTATCAGGGGATTTCTACCGACCTGCTGAAAGGCCAGTACGGTATTCATCAGACCTTCCTGCCGGACGGTCTGGCGGGCGCGATTGACGATCAGCCCTATAAATACGATGTCGCCAAAGCCAAAGCGATTCTGAGCAAAGGCGGGATTGCGCCGGGCACCAAAATCGATTTAATCGTGATCAACCAGCCACCGTATTCTGATATTGCGCAGGCATTGCAGGCCAGTTTCGCTAAAGCGGATATCAATTTAGTGGTGCATCCGCTGGTGGAAAGCGACGTGCTTACCCGCATGCGCGCGCACAAATTCCAGTCGATCTTCACTTACTGGGGCGCGGATTACCTCGACCCGAACACTAACGCCAGCACCTTCGCCTATAACGTGCCAAACGGCCCGAAAACGCTGGCGCAACGCATTCAGTGGGTGATCCCGGAAATCAGTAAACAAACGCGCGCAGCCGCGGCGGAATCTGATCCGACCAAACGTAAAGCGCTGTACGCCGATTTACAACGCGAACTGCAAAAAAACTCGCCGTTTGTGGTGGCGCTGCAAAGCAAATTGCTGGTGGCAATACGCGATAACGTGAAAGGTGCAAGCCAGAACGTGGCGGGCAGCCAGTTGTATCTGGATACGGTGACGAAGGAATAAGGGGCTTTATGAACCCGTATTCCTGAGTATTGTGAAAATTTAGGTTTCGCACGAACGGTGATTACTCCGCAACAGTGGCCGAAACTGCCCAAAGGAGGAAAGTGCTTTTCCTCCTTTGGATCCCTCCACGCCCGACTTTTTTTGTCCTACTATTACCTCACATCCCATCACTAAGACCTCCATGCAGACTCAATCTACTCGGCAAAAAACCGGTGCGGTGTGCTTCGCCCTCGGCGGTATTCTGTATTTACTGGCGGAAAAAATCAGTTCCACGGGCTGGCGGGATCCTTCCTATTCATATCTGCATAATTACATCAGCGATTTGGGTATTGCCTCGTGTGGCATGACGCCAGACGGCCGCGACATTTGCTCACCGCTGCATAACGTGATGAACGCGGGTTTCGCGGCCGAAGGCATTCTGTTCTTTATAGCCTGCTGGCTGCTACGCCCGTTATTCAGCGGTCCGGGTCGCAACGTATTTCTCTTATCCGGTTTGCTGCATGCTATCGGCGGTGTGCTGATTGCGCTGTTCCACAGCGGTGGCAGTACGGGCGGTGTGACGGTTCATCAGGCCGGCGCGGTGCTGGCGATTGCGGGCGGCAATGTGTGTTTGCTGTCGGCGGGCTGGATGAAACGTCGCCGCACAGGATGGCGGGCATTTTCACTTTTCAGCCTGGCGCTGGGCTGTACCGGGCTGGTTAGTATGGTGACAATCTCGTCCGGCATTCTGCCTACCGGTCTTGTCGAGCGGATGTCCGTTTATCCCATCACGTTTTGGCAGATACTCTCCGGGTACTGGATCCTGACGTCCAGAAAGCAAAGTGCGTGAAAACCAAAAATTTCACCGTTTCGTTGTAAATTGATACTCTTACCCCGCCAATGTTCAGACCACTGAGACCCTATGAGCCTGAAAGCCCTCAATCCTGAATCCCTGCAAAAGAGCGACCTGATTAATTTGCTGATTGCCATACCCGCCGGGATCGTCGCCGCGCTGGTGACTATTGCGTTTCGTGGGGCGATTTCCGGCATCAACGGTCTGATGTTCACCGACGGCAGCGATATCACCAAAGCGTTCAGCGAATACCCGCGAATAGTCTGGCCGGTGATCACCACGGCGGGCGGCGTGATTGCCGGATTCATTTTGCTGTGGGCGCTGCGCCACGAAAGCAGGCACGGCAAGATGCCGGATTATCTGGACGTTATCGATCAGCGTTTACCGGGTATTCCGGTGGTGAGTACCGTGCTGCGCGGGCTGTCGTCGCTGGCCAGTATCGCCAGCGGCGGTTCTATCGGGCGGGAAGGCGCGATGGTGCAGCTTTCTGCGCTGAGCGGCAGTCTGCTCGGGCGGTTCTCGCGTTTTCAGGGCGTTCATCAGTCAGATATTATCGCGATGGCCGCGGCGGGCGGGCTGGCGGCGGTCTATCATGCGCCGTTTGCCGGTGCGCTGTTTGTGGCGGAAATCGCCTTTGGCGTGACTGCCGTTCAGCGGCTGATCCCGCTGTTTATTTCGGCGTCAGTTGCGGTGCTCACGGTCAGATCACTGACGGATTACGCGCCGCTCTATCTCTATTCCTCTGTTTCTTTCAGTCCGTCTTTGGGGGCGATTTTCACCGTGCTGTTTATCGGTGTGGCGACGGGCATTCTCGGGCCATTATTCATCTCGTCTATCGATAAAGTCCGTCAGTGGATGAAACCCATTTCGCATCCGGCGCTGCGCCTCGGGCTGGGTGGCCTGGGCGTCGGGCTGGTGGCGATGATCTCGCCGCTGGTGCTCGGCAACGGTTTTGAAGTGATTGATTTAATACTCAATAACGGCAATTTACAGACGCCACTGCTGGTGCTGCTGATCCTGAAAATTGTTGCCACGGCGATCACCATCGGTTCCGGTGCGGTCGGCGGTTTGTTTACGCCCTCGCTGCTGATCGGCGCGGCGGGCGGGGCGCTGGTGTGTACTTTTCTGCAATGGCTGGGGTTTGATCCCGGTCCGGTCGGGCTGTATGCCGCCATCGGCATGAGCGCACTGCTGGCGGCGACCAGCCATGCGCCGCTGATGTCGATCATGATGGCGTTTGAAATGACGCTCAACAGTTCGCTGTTATTCCCGCTGATGCTGGCGACAGCGATTTCGTATGTGGTGGCGTCGCGCCTGAAAGTCGGCGGAACTTATCCGGTACTCACCCGGCATAATGCGCGCTTTGCCGCAAAAAATGCGTTTGAATACAGCACGGTGGCCTCGCTGATTTCGCCGTGCTCAAAAATGTACGTTGACGCCACGCTTTCGGAAGTGGTGAGCGAAGGGCTGAAACAGCGCACGCGGTATGTGTACGTGGTGGACAGGGAGGAACGCTTTCTCGGGGTGGTGCCGACCAACGTGGTTGCCAGCGGGATTATTGACGGCAGCCTGAAAGCCGGCAGCGCGATTGACCCGTTTATCGAACAGGAATTTACCACACTCTTTCAGCACGCCAGCTACGAACAGGCCTGGGCAATGTTCAGCAATTCCCCGCTCGAACGCCTGCCGGTGCTGGAAAACGCCGAATCACGCCGTTTGCTGGGCGTGATTACCAAAGCGGCTTTGCTCAGTAAAGCCAAAGACTTTCTGTAACCGCGCCATCCACTAGCCGTCGTCGCGGCGTTTAAACGCGTACCAGCCCGCCAGAAGGGTGAATAACCCGACAATCACCACCAGCAGGATAAAACCGTGGTGATTGCCGGCGAGCGGAATTCCTCCCACGTTCATGCCGAAAAAGCCCGCCACAATGTTGATGGGCAACGCCAGCACGGTAATGACGGTCAGCACGTACAGCGTGCGGTTGCTTTGCTCCATCTGGCGCGAAGTGATCTCTTCCTGAAGCAGGCGGATACGTTCGGTCAGCGCAATCAGGTCATTGAGCACAACGGAAAACTCTTCGGCAAACTGGCGTAAATCCTGCACCACGCCTGGCGCAATCCAGGCCGGAGGGCGATTGAGCAGGCGGAAAAGCGCCGTCGGTTCCGGGGCGAGTAAACGCTGGAAACGCAAAAGCATCCGGCGTAAACGCCCCAGATTGGCGCGGTTCTTTTTGACGTGATGGCTCAGCAGGCGCTCTTCGATGGTGTCCACGTACTGATTGGCGCGACGGACAATCTGCTCAAGCAAATCCTCCTGTTCTTGCAGCAGATGCACCAGCAGCGCCGTCGGCGTGGTGATGTTCAGATGCTCCAGGCGTTTGAATAACTGCTCGATCAGCCGCACCGGTTTGTGGCGCGCGGTAACCACCAGTTGCTGATGACAACTCAGCCACAGCGTCGAGACTTCATCACTGGCTTCATCCGGGCGAAAAATGACGTCGTTGAGCACCGCCAGTAACGTGTCATCGAGCCTTTCGATGCGCGTACTGCGCGAACCTTCACGGATTTCTTCAAAGAAAACCTCGCCGACGCCGAAATGCTTCTTCAGCCATTTTTCGGACATGGCGTGATTAAGATTAACGTGGATCCAGACGAATCCCTGATCGTGGCAGATCTGCTGATACGCTTCCTGAACCTGCTGCGAGGAAACGCGTTCAGCGGGGCGATGTGGGCGAAAAACGAAGCCGTAAATCATTCCGGTGACTTCATCGTTGAAATTAAGAACGGCGGGTTTTTCTGTCTGCATTAAGGGTTTCTGGTAGCCAAAACGGGTCGCTCCATTACGCCAGACATCGGCGTAAATACAATATCCTCCTGCGTGATTTCACAATACTGTCACATTCAGACTCCCTTACCCCCAATTTTCCTCCTGAGGGCTTCCTCCTCTCATTTTTGTTCTCCTTATGAAATTATTCTTTATTAATTATAAGGTTATATGCAATGAATTTTATACCTCTTTGGGGGTATCTGGCGTTATGTAAATAAATACATGACGCGAAGGCGTTGATCGCAATCAAGTAGGCGCGCGTGTGGGGTGCATACCCTGAGGCCAACGTGAGCAATGAAGTTGTATTCCCCGCCATTCACATAATGACAAAGCGCCTCAGGCCTTTGCACAGGAGAGTCCCGGATGAGCAAGTTTCTTGACCGGTTTCGCTATTTCAAACAGCTAGCTGAACCTTTCGCTGACGGCCATGGCCAGACGCTGAATACCAATCGTGACTGGGAAGACGGCTACCGCAGCCGCTGGCAGCACGACAAAGTGGTCCGTTCCACGCACGGTGTTAACTGCACCGGTTCATGCAGCTGGAAGATTTACGTCAAAAACGGTCTGGTTACCTGGGAAACCCAGCAGACAGACTATCCGCGCACCCGTCCGGATTTGCCGAACCACGAGCCGCGCGGTTGCCCGCGTGGTGCCAGTTATTCCTGGTATCTCTACAGCGCAAACCGCCTGAAATATCCGCTGATGCGCAAAAAGCTGATCCAGTTATGGCGTGAAGCCAAACTGAAGCACAGCGATCCGGTCGATGCCTGGGGTTCGATTATTAATCAGCCGGAGAAAGCCAAAGAATATAAAGCCGCACGTGGGCGCGGCGGTTTTGTCCGTTCGAGCTGGCAGGAAGTCAATGAGCTGATTGCGGCCTCTAACGTTTATACCGCCAAGACTTTCGGGCCAGACCGTATTATCGGTTTCTCGCCCATTCCGGCGATGTCGATGGTGTCTTACGCGTCCGGCGCACGCTATCTGTCGCTGATTGGCGGCGTGTGTCTGAGTTTTTACGACTGGTATTGCGATTTGCCACCGGCTTCTCCGCAAACCTGGGGTGAGCAGACCGACGTGCCGGAATCGGCCGACTGGTACAACTCTTCTTATATTATCGCCTGGGGTTCGAACGTTCCGCAGACCCGTACGCCGGACGCCCATTTCTTTACCGAAGTGCGCTACAAAGGCACCAAAACGGTCGCCATAACGCCGGATTACGCCGAAATCGCCAAGATTTGCGACCAGTGGCTGGCACCGAAACAAGGCACCGACAGCGCGCTGGCGCTGGCAATGGGCCATGTGATCCTCAAATCCTTCCATATCGATAATCCGAGCCAGTACTTCACCGACTACGTGCGTCGTTACACCGATATGCCGATGCTGGTGATGCTTGAACCGCGTGAAGACGGTTCGTATGCCGCAGGCCGAATGCTGCGTGCGTCTGATCTGGTGGACAACCTCGGTCAGGAAAATAACCCGCAGTGGAAAACCATCGCCTTTGACGAAAACACTGGCGAGCTGGTGTCTCCGTTAGGTTCCATCGGTTACCGCTGGGGCGAAAAGGGCCAGTGGAATCTGGAGTCCCGCGAAGGGAAAGATCATAAAGACGTCAGTCTGCAACTTAGCCTGCTTGATAATCACGATGAAGTTGTGAACGTCGGTTATCCGTACTTCGGCGGCGCAGTCAGCGAGCATTTCAACAGCGTGGCGCTGGATGAAATCCTGATGCACAAACTGCCGGTGAAACGCCTGCAACTGGCCGACGGCAGCACCGGTCTGGTCGCCAGTGTTTACGACCTGACGCTGGCGAACTACGGCATTGAACGCGGCCTGAATGATCAAAACTGCGCGCAAAGCTTTGACGAAATCAGAGCCTATACGCCAGCCTGGGCCGAGAAAATCACCGGCGTTTCGCAGCAGAACATCGTGCGTATTGCTAACGAATTTGCTGATAACGCCAACAAAACGCATGGCCGTTCGATGATCATCGTCGGCGCCGGGATGAACCACTGGTATCACCTCGACATGAACTATCGCGGCCTGATCAACATGCTGATCTTCTGCGGCTGTGTGGGGCAGAGCGGTGGTGGCTGGGCTCACTACGTCGGACAGGAAAAACTGCGCCCGCAAACCGGCTGGCAGCCGCTGGCGTTTGGCCTTGACTGGCAGCGTCCGCCACGCCACATGAACAGCACCTCGTTCTTCTATAACCATTCCAGCCAGTGGCGTTATGAAACCGTCGCGCCGCAGGAACTGTTATCCCCGCTGGCGGATAAATCCAAATTCACCGGCAGCATGATTGATTTCAATGTGCGCGCCGAACGTATGGGCTGGTTGCCGTCTGCGCCGCAGCTCAACGTTAACCCGCTGCACATCGCGGAACAGGCGAAAGCCGCCGGTCAGTCTCCGGCAGATTTCACCGTCGCAGCCCTGAAAGACGGCAGCGTGCGTTTCGCCGCGGAACAACCGGACAACCCGCAGAACTTCCCGCGTAACCTGTTCGTCTGGCGCTCCAACCTGCTGGGTTCTTCCGGCAAAGGCCACGAGTACATGCTGAAATATCTGCTGGGCACCGAACACGGTATTCAGGGAGAAGATTTGGGCATTCAGGGCGGCGTGATGCCGGAAGAAGTCGAATGGCAGGCGCAGGGCGGTGAAGGCAAACTGGATCTGGTGGTGACGCTTGATTTCCGTATGTCCAGCACCTGTCTGTATTCCGACATCGTTCTGCCGACCGCGACCTGGTATGAAAAAGACGACATGAATACCTCGGATATGCATCCGTTTATTCATCCGCTGTCTGCCGCTGTGGATCCGGCGTGGGATTCGAAAAGCGACTGGGAAATCTACAAAGGCATTGCCAGAGAATTCTCACGGGTTTGCGTCGGGCATCTTGGCGTGGAAACCGATGTGGTGACGTTGCCAATCCAGCACGATTCTGCCGCCGAACTGGCGCAGCCGCTGGGCGTGGAAGACTGGAAAAAGGGCGAATGCGACCTGATCCCGGGACGCACCGCGCCGCATCTGATGACCGTTGAACGTGATTATCCGAATACCTATGAACGTTTCACCTCAGTCGGGCCATTGCTGGAAAAACTCGGAAACGGCGGTAAAGGCATCAGCTGGAACACTGACAGCGAAGTCGATTTACTGAAAAAGCTGAACTACACCAAGCCGGATGGCACCGCCAAAGGCCAGCCGATGATCAACTCCGCGATTGATGCGGCGGAAGTCATCCTGACGCTGGCACCGGAAACCAACGGTCAGGTGGCGGTGAAAGCCTGGGCGGCGCTGAGTGAAAATACCGGCCGCGACCATACGCATCTGGCGCTCAATAAAGAAGACGAGAAAATCCGTTTCCGCGATATTCAGGCGCAACCGCGCAAAATCATCTCCAGCCCGACGTGGTCAGGTCTGGAAGACGAACACGTTTCTTACAACGCCTGTTACACCAACGTGCATGAGCTGATCCCGTGGCGCACGCTGTCTGGCCGTCAGCAGCTTTATCAGGATCACGCGTGGATGCGTGCTTTCGGTGAAAGCCTGCTGGTGTACCGTCCGCCAATCGACACCCGCGCGGCGCAGCCGTTGCTGAATGCGAAGCCAAACGGCAACCCGGAGATGGCGCTGAACTTCCTGACGCCACACCAGAAATGGGGCATTCACTCCACCTACAGCGACAACCTGCTGATGCTGACCTTAGGCCGCGGCGGTCCGATTGTCTGGCTCAGTGAAGACGATGCCACAAAACTGGGCATCGAAGATAACGACTGGATCGAAGCCTTCAACGCCAACGGCTCGCTGAGCGCCCGTGCGGTGGTCAGCCAGCGCGTACCGGCGGGGATGACCATGATGTATCACGCGCAGGAACGCATCGTGAATATTCCGGGCTCAGAAATCAGCCAGCAGCGCGGCGGTATTCACAACTCGGTGACCCGCGTTTGCCCGAAACCGACCCACATGATCGGCGGTTACGCGCAGCTGTCTTACGGTTTCAACTATTACGGCACCGTCGGTTCTAACCGTGATGAGTTCGTGATTGTCCGCAAAATGAACCGCATCGACTGGTTAGATGATGAAGGTAACGACTACGTGCAGGGCGTGGCGTCACAGGAGAAAGCCAAATGAAAATTCGTTCACAAGTCGGCATGGTGCTGAATCTCGACAAATGCATTGGCTGCCACACCTGTTCCGTGACCTGTAAAAACGTCTGGACCAGCCGCGAAGGGATGGAATACGCGTGGTTCAATAACGTGGAAACCAAACCGGGTCTGGGTTATCCGCACGACTGGGAAAATCAGGAAAAATGGAAGGGCGGCTGGATCCGCAAAATCAACGGCAAACTGCAGCCGCGCATGGGTAACAAAGCCAATCTGCTGCATAAAATCTTCGCTAACCCGCACATGCCGGAAATCGATGATTACTACGAACCGTTTGATTTTGATTATCAGCATCTGCACACCGCGAAAGACGGCAAACATCAGCCGGTAGCCCGTCCGCGCTCGCTGCTGACCGGCAAGTGCATGAAGAAAATTACCGGTGGCCCGAACTGGGAAGACGATCTGGGCACGGAGTTCAGCAAACGTTCTGCCGATCAGAACTTCGCCAATATGCAAAAAGAGATGTACGGCGAGTTTGAAAACACTTTCATGGCATACCTGCCGCGTCTGTGCGAACACTGCCTGAATCCGGCGTGTGTGGCGACCTGTCCGAGCGGTGCGATTTATAAACGCGGCGAAGACGGCATCGTACTGATCGACCAAGACAAATGCCGCGGCTGGCGTATGTGCCTGACCGGTTGTCCGTACAAGAAAATCTACTTCAACTGGAAAAGCGGCAAGTCAGAAAAATGTATTTTCTGCTATCCGCGCATCGAAGCCGGCCAGCCAACGGTCTGTTCCGAAACCTGCGTGGGTCGTATCCGCTATCTCGGCGTGGTGTTGTATGACGCCGACCGTATCGCCGAAGCGGCATCAGTCGAAAACGATAAAGACTTGTACGAAAGCCAGATGAGCATCTTCCTCGATCCGAACGACCCGGAAGTGATCGCGCAGGCTGAAAAGGACGGCATTCCGCTTTCTGTGATGGACGCTGCGCGTCAGTCGCCGGTTTACAAAATGGCGATTGAATGGAAGCTGGCGCTGCCGCTGCATCCTGAATACCGCACGCTGCCAATGGTCTGGTACGTGCCGCCGCTGTCTCCGATTCAGTCCGCAGCCGACGCCGGTGCTTTGCCGCACAGCGGCGTGTTGCCGGATGTCGAGAGCCTGCGCATTCCGGTGCAATATCTGGCGAACCTGCTGACCGCGGGCGACACCGCGCCGGTGCTGCGTGCGCTGAAACGTATGCTGGCGATGCGTCACTTCAAACGTGCTGAAACGGTGGAAGGCGTAACGGACACCAGCGCGCTGGAACAGGTCGGGTTGTCTGCGGCGCAGGCCGAAGAAATGTACCGCTATCTGGCGATTGCCAACTACGAAGACCGTTTCGTGGTGCCTTCCAGCCACCGTGAACAGGCCCGGGAAGCGTTTCCGGAAGCCAAAGGCTGTGGTTTCAGCTTCGGAGACGGTTGTCACGGCAGCGATACCAAATTCAACCTGTTCAACAGCAAACGCATTGATGCCATCGACATCGGCGCGAAAACAGAAAGGAAAGGCTAATGAACAGTTTACGCATCATCGGCCTGCTGCTCGATTATCCGTCTGAAGATCTCTGGAACCATAAGATGGAGCTTCTCGAGGCGGTCACACAGTCAGCAGAACTGAACTCAGAGCAGCGCCTGGATCTGGCGCTGTACATCACGGATTTCTGCCAGAAAGATTTACTCGACGCGCAGTCGGCGTACACCGGTTTGTTTGACCGTGGCCGCGCGACATCGCTGCTGTTGTTTGAACACGTTCACGGCGAATCCCGTGACCGCGGGCAGGCCATGGTCGATCTGATGGAGCAATACCGTGAAGCCGGGCTGGAAATCGACAGCCGCGAGCTGCCGGATTACCTGCCGCTGTATCTGGAATACCTCACCACGCGTGATGAAGCTCAGGCGCGCGAAGGGTTGCGGGATATCGCGCCTATTCTGGCCTTGCTCAGTGCCCGTTTGCAGGAACGCGACAGCCATTACGCCGAACTGTTTGATTTGCTGCTGGCGCTGTCCGGCAGTGATATCGCCACCGAAACCGTGCGCGAAGGGATCAAACAGGAAGCCCGTGATGACACACCGGCTGCGCTGGACGCGGTCTGGGAAGAGGAACAAATCAAATTCCTCGGTGAGCAAAGTTGTGCGTCGGGTGAAGAAGCCGCGCATCAGAAACGCTTTGCCGGTGCGGTTGCACCACAGTATCTGAACCTTGATGAAATGCCTGCGGGGGAACCACGCAAATGACCGACTTCCTCAACAACTTCTTTTTCAATATTTACCCGTACCTGTGCGGCACGGTGTTTCTGGTCGGCAGCTGGCTGCGTTACGACTACGGCCAGTACAGCTGGCGCGCCGGTTCCAGTCAGATCCTTGAGAAAAAGATCCTGCGCATCGCTTCGCCGCTGTTCCACGTCGGTATTCTCGGTATTATCGCCGGTCATGCCTTCGGGATGCTGACGCCGCACTGGATGTACGAATCCTTCCTGCCGGTGCCGGTAAAACAGCAAATGGCGATGATTGCCGGGGGTGCCTGCGGGGTGATGACGCTGGTCGGTGGCGGTATGTTGCTGTGGCGTCGTCTGAGCAACGAGCGCGTGCGTGCCACGTCCAGCTTTGGTGACATCATGATTATCGCGCTGCTGGTTATCCAGTGTGCCCTGGGGTTGAGTACTATTCCGTTCTCTGCGCAGCATATGGACGGCAGCGAAATGATGAAACTGGTCGGCTGGGCGCAGTCTGTGGTGACTTTCCACGGCGGTGCGGCAACCTATCTGGATGGCGTGGCGTTAATCTTCCGCGTGCATCTGGTGCTTGGGATGACCTTATTCCTGCTGTTCCCGTTCTGCCGTCTGGTGCATATCTGGAGCGCGCCGGTGGAATATCTTACCCGTCGCTACCAGCTGGTTCGCAACCGCCGCTGAAAACCGGCTGAAGTTGTGAGCAGTCTGTTTTGACATAAAAATCAGGGGCGCTATTATGCGCCCTTATCATTATTTTTTTGCTCAAGGACGCACTGATGGCCACTCCAAGACAACCTATGACTGTCGCCCGTCGTTTATTACGCAACAGCCTGATTTTACTGGTAATCGGCGTTGTCGCCACGCTTCACGGCCTGATTGTGGGCAGCCCTGAAACCCCGCCGGGTGAAATGGCACCGCAGCTGATGCTTGGCATCTGGTTCATCTTTATTGGTGTGGTGATGGCGCTGATCAGCTGGCTTGTGATCCGCAATAAAAAGAAGAAAGGCGAAATGTGACACCTTCGGGTGACTTTCTGAAAAGCGCTCAACGGAGCGCTTTTTTTATGCGCCGGACACCAGAAACCTGCGTTACGTCAACATCGCCTGCTCAGTTTTCACGCAGTTTATTCCTGTGACTCAGGTAAGCTAATAAAAATCCTATTTCAATTTGGCCAGGAAAAATAACATGACCAGAACGGTATACCTCAACGGGGAGTTTGTTGCCGAGCAGGATGCGAAGGTGTCTGTCTTTGATCGCGGTTTCTTATTTGCGGATGCGGTGTATGAAGTGAGCGCCGTCCTGAACGGCCGGTTGCTGGATAACGCCGCGCATCTCGCCCGGCTGGCGCGTTCGTGTCAGGCGCTGGATCTGCGGCTACCTTGCGCACCAGAAGAAATCGAAATCCTGCAAAACCGGCTTATCGCCGAAAATAATTTGCGCGAAGGGGCGGTTTATCTGCAAATAAGCCGTGGCAACAGCGGCGACCGTGACTTTGATTTTCCCGGCGAAACTGTCAGCCCGACTTTCCTGATGTTCACGCAGGCCCGTCCGCTGATTCATCACCCGAAATCCCAAACCGGCATCCGTATGGTTTCCGTGGATGACATCCGCTGGCAGCGTCGCGACATTAAAACCGTCGGTTTGTTAGCTCCGTGCCTCGCCAAAGAGTACGCGCATAAACACGATGCGGACGACGCGCTGCTGGTCGAAAACGGTCTGATCACCGAAGCCAGTTCCAGCAATGCCTGGATCGTCGATGCCGGGGGCACGCTCATCACCCGTCCGCTGAGCACCCATATCCTGCACGGGATCACGCGTCAGGCGCTGCTCGAACTGGCGAAACAAAACGATCTGCGATTCGAAGAACGTCCGTTCACGCTGGAAGAGGCGCAGTCTGCGCGGGAGATTTTCATCAGTTCGGCCACCACCTTTATCTGGCCGGTGGTGAGCCTGAACGGGAAGGCGATCGGAGATGGGAAACCGGGGGATATTACCGCGAAATTGCGGGAGATATATGTTCGGATGGCGGTTGAGGTAACCGGGGGAGTTGGGCGTTAAATTCAACTTCAACTTCAACTTCAACTTCAACTTCAACTTCAAGGTCGTGGGCGTCGGCGTCGGCCCACACCGACCAAAGACCCGTTAACGCGCGGGTCTCTGGACTCTGCGCTTTTTTAACTGTGTGCTATCGCCAGGTCGACGGACGTGTTCTGTTATTCCGGCATGTGGCGCGAAATCTTGCCGCTGCGCGGTGCCTTCCCTGCGGGCTTCGAGCCTTGCGGACTCGAACCCTCGGTCAGCAAAAATTTCTGAGCGCGCCAGATTGCCTTTTCTAAAAGATTAAGGCCAGCCTGATTTTGAATTTAAATAAGCCTCTGGTCGGTTTCGGCGCGCAAAGCCATGTGATCGCCGCTCGTGAGAAACCGAAATTTTCTCGATCCCGATTAAGCCTTCACCGCAAGTGAAAAACTGAAACGTTCTCACTCCGTTGGGCCCGTTTGGGCGGCGAGCCCATGAACATCACTCTTCCCCCAAGGGCAGTTGATTCCTCTTCATTCCCTCGATCCCGATCAGCATCTGATACAACGGCGCTATGCGCAGAAAATCAGCCCTTAAAATCCCCACCAGTTCACTGCTCAACACCGGCTCCATATCCCTATGGGAACTCATCAGCGCAAAGGATTTTTTGTTGTACCAGGCCGCCAGCGCCGGATCCTGATCTTTAATCAGCGGGCGTTTATAACTGTCGCCTTCGATGGTGAAATTCGGCTCGATGCATTTCGCCATTTCCAGAAACTCTGCGGGCTTTTTCAGAAGCTGCTGGCGGAAAAGGTCCATCGTGGTTTTTGACGCGCTGTAATAACCCAACCCGTAACGCCACCAGTCCTGACCGAATTCAAAGAAGTACACCGGCGCATCGGTCCAGTTTTTGCGGGAACGCTTGAAGGTCAGCCACAAATTGCAGCGGTAGACTGACTTATCGTGAGAGAAACGCGTATCGCGGTGCATTCTGGAAATGGTTTTGCCAATCGCCGGACGCGTTTCAAACAAATCATCAATGATGACCATATCCTGACTCAAATCTTCGACCAGCTTGCGCATCGGTTCGAGAAGATGTTCCTGATAAATATCACGATTTTCGTCAAACCACTCTTTATTGTTGTTCTGGCGAAGCGCCTGCAGGAAGTTCAGGCCAGACTGCGTGAAACCGGTAAATTCTCCCATGACGTGCCCTTATTCTTTCGCAATGATTGTTTACTGTGTATTTAAACAGTATCCCCGATTTTTGTAACCAGATCAAAAGAGAATGCCGGTTTGCCTGGAACGCGTCTCACACGCAGGCACATAAAATTCTCTGATTGATAACAATTTTCATCTAGACTGGTCGCTTCGCCTTTACAGGCTGGTAATCTTAATTAGAGGATGCATGATGCTCCGCCGTTTTTTCTCTTATTACGCGCCTTATAAAAAACTGTTCTTCCTCGACTTCGGATGCGCAATCCTCGCCGGATTGCTGGAACTGGGTTTTCCGATGGCGATCAAAACTTTCATTGATAAGCTTCTGCCTGCTCATGATTGGGTGCTGATCATCGGCGCGACAGTCGGCTTGTTGCTGATCTACCTGTTTAACACCGCGCTGATGGCGATTGTGAACTACTGGGGCCACGCGCTGGGCGTCGGGATTGAAACTGACATGCGCCGCCAGGCTTTCAGCCATTTACAGAAACTCTCTTTCCGTTATTACGACAATACCAAAACCGGCCATATCATTACGCATGTGACCAAAGATCTGGAAGAGGTCGGGGAAGTCGCGCACCACGGGCCGGAAGACGTGTTTATTGCGGTGATGACTTTCATTGGTGCCTTTATTCTGATGGCTACCGTGCATATGCAACTGGCGCTGATGACCATCATTATTGTGCCCGCGATGACCTGGATGGTCAGCCGTTACGGGGCGCAAATGACAGAAACCTGGCGGCGGCTGTTCGGGCAGGTGGGGAATTTCAACGCCCGTATAGAAGAAAGCATCGGCGGTATCCGCGTGGTGAAAGCCTTCGCCAACGAAGAACATGAGCAAAAACTGTTCGCGCATGACAACGATAAATACCGGACGACGAAGCTGAAAGCCTATCAGATCATGACTGCCAGCCTGACGCTGAGTTATCTGAGTACGCGTCTGGTCCAGCTGATCGTGATGGTCGCGGGCACCTGGTACGTGATCAATGACCAGCTGACTTACGGCGGTTTCGTGGGTTTCCTGCTGCTGGTGGAAGTGTTCTTCCGCCCGGTGGCGAAAATCAGCTCGGTTCTGGAAAGCTATCCGAAAGGCATTGCCGGTTTTAAACGCTTCACGCAGCTGATCGATACGGCGCCGGATATCGTTGATCGTCCGGACGCGCAGGTCGTCAGCCATCTGCGCGGCGACATTCATTATGACAATGTGGTGTTCGGTTATACGCCTGCCAGCAAAATTCTGAACGGGATCACGCTGTCGATTAATGCCGGTGAAACGCTGGCGTTTGTCGGGCCGTCCGGTGCAGGGAAAACCACGCTGTGCTCGCTGCTCCCTCGTTTCTATGAAATTGACAGCGGCAGCATCACGATCGATGGCATCGACATCCGTGATATGACGCAAACCTCGCTGCGCCACAACATCGGCATTGTGCAGCAGGACGTCTTCCTGTTTGGCGGCACAATCCGTGAGAATATTGCTTATGGCAAGCTGGATGCCAGCGAAGAAGAAATCCGTCTGGCCGCCAGCCGTGCGCGCCTTGATGATGTGATTGACGCGCTGCCGCTGGGGATGGACACGGTGATCGGTGAGCGGGGTGTTAAACTGTCAGGCGGCCAGAAACAGCGGCTTTCCATTGCCCGCATCTTCCTCAAGAATCCGCCGATCCTGATCCTGGATGAAGCGACCTCTGCGCTGGATACCGCAACTGAACAGGCCATTCAGCAATCGCTGGCCGAGCTTTCCGAAGGGCGAACCACGCTGGTCATCGCGCACCGCCTGGCGACGATCCAGAATGCCGACCGCATTATCGTGGTCGACAAAGAAGGCATCGTCGAGCAGGGCACACACGAATCTCTGCTGTCCCTCCGGGGGCGCTATGCACAACTTCACGCCGCGCAGTTCCGTTAATTAGCGGCCCCCTCCTTTATAGAGAGGAGGGGGCAAAGAGGTATTACTCATCCTTTGTTGTACAAACCTGCAAATTCCTCCTCCCTTGAGACGACTTCCCTTCGCAGCAAAACAGTAATCACAATTTACAAAGCCCGTTTTGAATAAAAAAAGCACAATACGGTCACGAAGGAATACACATTTTTGTTCAATTCAATCACCCGCGAAATTATTTTTAGATTCAATTTGGCTTTATTTCTCTCAGGTCATTTATTAAAAGTTAGAATGCAGATGAAATTGCGTAGTACAAAAATCTTATGGTCGCATTTTCTATTTATTTGCTAATGAACTTATCAACAAAATAATTACCATGCTATGCACTATTTAAATGCACTACTCATTTTCCTATTGTGAATTCATTAACGATTGTTAACAGTAAAAAACCTTTTGAGAAAGGTGATCCCGCTTGCAACTGCTTTACAAAAGTAAACCTTAAATGCACCAAAATAAGGCGTAGCACCATAATGGTGCAAAATGTTATGCGAAAACCGCATATAATCAGGGGGTTAGAGACTTATAATAGAAATATTTAGTTACATATCTTTACTCAAAAAAGACTTAGTGTGGCGAACTTTTCCATTTTAACTTTTTGTGCTCAGTGTTAAGGTTCAAATCGTTTTACAGACAGACGCATTTAAAAACATGTACAAATACTCAGAGCCCGATATTCAGATATTTAAATAAAGCGGGCATGAGAAATCCTTTATAAAAAATCAAGGAATCTTAAATAATGATGAAGCGCAGTGTGTTGGCCTTAGCGGTCTCTTTAATTGCAGTGGGAACTACCGCAAACGCAACCGAAATCTATAACAAAGATGGTAATAAACTGGACCTTTACGGTCGCGTAACCGCTAAGCATTATTTCTCTGATGACGCTGGTTCTGATGGCGACATGACTTATGTTCGTCTGGGCTTTAAAGGCGAAACACAAATTAATGACACACTGACCGGTTATGGCCAGTGGGAATATAACGTTCAGGCTAACCATGCTGAAAGCCAGGGCACGACCGGTACTAAAACCCGTCTGGGCTTTGCAGGTCTGAAAGTTAAAGATTTCGGTTCTATCGACTTCGGCCGTAACTACGGTGTGGTTTATGACGCACTGGGCTTCACCGATATGCTGCCAGAGTTTGGTGGTGATACTGCTAACTCCGACAACTTCATGGTTGGCCGTGCTAACAGCCTCGCAACTTACCGTAACCAGGACTTCTTCGGTCTGGTGACTGGCCTGAACGTGGCCCTGCAATATCAGGCGAAGAACGAAAACGATGGCCGTGCTAACAACAAAGGCAACGGCGACGGTTATGGCGCATCTATCGATTATGAAGATATCGCAGGTTCCGGTATCGGTGCTGTTATCGCAGGTTCTTCTTCTGACCGTACCAATGGCCAGACTAACTCTCAAATCGGTGGCGGCGATAAAGCTTCTGCATGGGCGACTGGCCTGAAATACGATGCAAACCAGGTTTACCTGGCAGCAATGTATAACGAAACCCGCAACCAGGCGCCGATCACTGTTAACGGCACTGCCGGCTATGCAAACAAAACTCAGGGTTATGAGTTAGTTGCACAGTACCAGTTCGAAAACGGTCTGCGTCCGTCAATCGGTTACGTTCAGTCTAAAGCGAAAGATGTTGAAGGCGTGGGCGATGCTGACCTGGTCAAATACTTCGAAATCGGTGCGACTTACTACTTCAACAAAAACATGTACACCTATGTTGACTACATGATCAACCAGATCGATGACAACAACAAACTGGGCGTAAGCTCTGACGACATCGTTGCTGTTGCACTGACTTACCGCTTCTAAGTTAGTGAACAAAATTATTACCCCATTCTGTGTCTGAAAAAGGTAATCGCAAAGGCAGAGTTCATTGGCTCTGCCTTTTTTTATTGCTGTTTTTCCGTGAATTCTCCGTACTCAGTTTATTTTTCCTCTCTCCCTGTACGTCATAAATAACCCCATAAATTCAATAAACTGAGCCCTATAGCCTGAGGTTATACCCCAGCGCTAAACAAGTATTCGCCGGGTTGTGTCGCCCGTGGAATAGTGACCTCCGGCCTGACTTAAAACACATTCTAAAATTCATTTCCGGAGAAACTGACATGCAGCAAATACCCAAGCCTTACCTGTTATTCCTGGGCGATGTGATGGATCCGCTGGCGGCGAAAACGGCGCGCGGGATACACGTCTGGCGCCCTGAAGCGTGCGTCGGGCAAATTCGTCTGGCGACTGACTCTGTCTCCCTCGGGCTGCCGGATCTGGATATCGACACAGCGGTGGCGCAGGGCGCAAAAACCATGGTGCTGGGTACGGCGAATTCGGGCGGTAAATTACCGGCGCACTGGATTGATTCCATTAAAACGGCGATCCGCGCCGGGCTGAACGTGGCGAACGGTTTGCATCAGGGGCTGAACGATATTCCTGAGCTGGTGGAACTGGCCGCTGAGCATAACGTGCAGCTGTTCGATGTTCGCCATATGCAGCCTGAGCTGGATACCGGTACCGGTAAGAAGCGCAGCGGTAAACGTATTCTGACCGTCGGCACGGACTGTTCCGTCGGCAAAATGTATACCTCGCTGGCGCTCGAATCTGCCATGCGTGAACTGGATTTGAAAGCCGATTTCCGCGCAACCGGCCAGACCGGCGTGCTGGTGGCCGGTGCGGGTATTGCGATTGATGCTGTGATTGCTGACTTTATTTCCGGTGCGGTTGAAGCGCTGGCACCCGCCAATGACGACGATCACTGGGACATCATTGAAGGGCAGGGTTCGCTTTATCATCCGTCATTTGCCGGCGTCAGCATGGGCCTGATCCACGGCGCGCAGGCGCATTTGCTGGTGATGTGTCATGAACTTGGCCGCCCGCACATGCGCCATCTGCCGCATCAGTTTATGCCGACGCTGCGCCAGTGCCTGGACACCAATCTGGCGGCGGCCAGCCTCACCAGCCCGGACGTCAGAATTGCCGGTTTCTCGCTGAACACGTCTGCCGTGAGTGAAGAAGAAGCCAAAATCGCGCTGGCCGAAATCAGTGAAGAATTCGGCGTTCCGGCGACCGATCCGGTGCGTTTCGGCATCAAAAACATCGCGCAATGGATCAGGGATAACGGCTGATGACTCAGATGACTTTCCTGTCAGCCGAACTGCCGCTGGCTAAGCCTTTTGCGATTTCACGCGGCACCCGCACCGCGGTGACGGTAGTACGTGTGACCCTGACGGACGGTGAATTTACCGCAACCGGCGAATGCACGCCCACCGCGCATTATCAGGAATCCCCGCAAAGCGTTTGCGAACAGCTGGATTTGATCCGTCCGCGGGTTGAAGAGGGGCTGACCCGTGAAGCGTTGCAGGAAGTGATGCCGATCGGCTCGGCGCGCAATGCCCTCGACTGTGCAATGTGGCGTCTGGATGCGGCAAAACAGGGCAAAACCTTGTGGCAACTGCTTGATATGCCGAAGCCTGTTTCGGTGATTACGGCAGAAACGCTGAGCCTGGATTCTCTGGAAAACATGGCGAAAGCGGCCGGGATTGCCGTGGCCGGTGGCGCGCAGTTGCTGAAAATCAAACTCGATCGTGAGCAGATTATCGAGAAAGTGGCGGCTATCCGCGCCGCAGCACCGCTGGCGACGCTGGTCGTGGATGCCAACGAAGCTTGGCAGGGTTTAGATCTCGGCAGCCTGTTTCAGGCACTGCACGAATTTAACGTGGCGATGATTGAACAACCGCTTCCGGCAGGCAATGACAAAGATCTGGTGCGTTGTTTGCATCCCATTCCTGTCTGCGCCGACGAAAGCTGTCACGAACTTTCGGATATCGCCGGTCTGCGCGACCGTTACGAGATGATCAACATCAAACTCGATAAGTGCGGCGGGCTGACCGAAGCGCTGGCGATGACCGAAGAAGCCCGCCGTCTGGGGTTGCGGATTATGGTCGGGTGCATGCTCGGTTCTTCTATTGCCATGGAAGCCGCGCTGCCGGTGGCGGTTCAGGCCGAACGTGTCGATCTGGATGGCCCGATCTGGCTGGTGCAGGACGCTGAACCGGCATTGCGCTACGAGAACGGCGAAGTCTGGTTGTAATTTTGCCCTTATTTAAAGGAGACGTTTTTTGATTAATGAACAGCCATCGCCAATCTTGCAGATTAACGATTTGTCGGTCACGTTTTCCGGCCGTCAGGGCAAAACTCAGGCGCTGAAGGGCGTTTCCTTTTCTATTAATAAAGGTGAAGTCGTCGCCGTGGTCGGCGAAAGCGGCTCCGGTAAATCTGTCACGTCGCTCAGCGTGATGGGCCTGTTGCCGGATTCCGCTCATATCAACGGCGGCAGCGTGAATTTTTTCGGGCGCGACGGCACACGCCACGCGCTCAATTCCCTTTCGGCAGAATCTCGGCGCAAACTGCGTGGCCGCGAAATGTCGATGATCTTTCAGGAACCGATGACGTCGCTCAACCCGGTATTACGGGTCGGCGATCAGCTCACGGAAGGGCTGATTGACCACGGGATGGCGACCAAAGCCAATGCACTGACCAAAGCCCGCGAACTGCTTAAACAGGTGCGTATCCCCGACGTTGAACGCATTCTCAAATGTTATCCCCACGAACTTTCCGGCGGTATGCGTCAGCGCGTCATGATTGCGCAGGCGCTGGCCTGCGATCCGGCATTGCTGATTGCCGACGAACCCACCACTGCGCTGGATGTCACCGTGCAGGCGCGCATTCTGCAAATTCTGCGTGACCTGCAACAGGGCACCGACATGTCTGTCCTCTTTATTACGCATGATATGGGCGTTGTCGCCGAAATTGCCGACCGCGTGGTAGTGATGTATCAGGGCAACGTGGTGGAACAGGGCAGCGTGACCGAAATTTTTGCCCATGCGCAGCACCCTTATACCCGCGCGCTGCTGGCCGCCGTGCCGAAACTGGGCGACATGCGCGGGCTCAAATGGCCTCGCCGTTTTCCGCTGCTCAGCGCGCCTAAAAATGATGCGAATAAGCAATCGATTGCAGGTGATGGAGCTCACGTTTCAGTCGCCGACGGCGATCAGAAAACCGCGAATTACGACGCGCCGCCGCTGCTGGATGTGCGCGGGCTGCGGGTCTGCTATCCGATCCGTTCCGGCGTGCTGTCGCGTGTGACCAAAGAAGTTCACGCCGTTGAGCAAATTGATTTTTCAATCTGGCCGGGCGAAACGCTGGCGCTGGTCGGGGAAAGTGGCTGTGGAAAATCCACCACCGGGCGAGCGATTTTGCGTCTGGTCGGCAGCGAATCTGAAAGCATTCATCTGGAAGGCAAAGAAATCACGCTGATGCGCGACACGCCGTTTCAGGCCGTCCGCCGTCAGATCCAGATGGTGTTTCAGGATCCCTATGCCTCGCTGAACCCGCGTCTGACCGTCGGTTTTTCTATTGCGGAGCCTTTATTACTGCACGGCCTGAAAAAATCACTGGCAGATGCCACGCCGGTGGTAAATCAGCTGCTGAAAAGCGTCGGGTTGGATCCCTCTTCTGCGCGCCGCTATCCCCATGAATTCTCCGGCGGCCAGCGGCAGCGTATTGCCATCGCGCGCGCGATGGCGTTGCAGCCGCAGGTAATTATTGCTGACGAAGCGGTGTCGGCGCTGGATGTTTCTATTCAGGCGCAGGTGGTGAATCTGATGATGGATTTACAGCGCGACACCGGCGTGGCGTGGCTGTTTATCTCGCACGATATGGCAGTGGTGGAACGCATCGCCAACCGGGTTGCGGTGATGTACAGCGGGCAGATTGTGGAGATTGGTCCGCGAGATGCTGTGTTTAGCAATCCTCAACATTCATACACCCGTCGCCTGCTCAGTTCGGTGCCGGTGGCGGATCCGACGCAGCGTGCATTGCGCAATTTTGATGATGTGGAAGTGAAATCGCCGGTGCATCCGGCCGGTGTACAGATAGAAAAACTCAGGTACAGCCAGGTTTCGCCGCACCACTGGGTGGCTGAACAACAGGCATAACGTTAATTTTTTCTTTTTTGGAATACACAGGAGAAGTTCATGCACTCAACGTTCCTACGTAAAAGCCTGCTGGCCGCAGGGCTGGCGCTGTGTTTTGCCGCCTCTGCACAGGCGAAAGATCTGCGCATTTCCATGTATGCCGACGTGACCGGTTTTGACCCGCACGACACCACGGATACGCTGAGTTATTCCATTCAGAGCGGCATTTTTGAACGTCTGTTCCAGTTCGATAACAAAATGGCCGTCGTGCCGGTGCTGGCGACCGATTACACCAGTAACAGCGACGCCACAGAATTTACTATTAACCTGCGTCACGACGTGACCTTCCAGGATGGCACGCCGTTTAACGCCGATGCGGTGAAAGCAAACCTCGATCGCCTGGCGAATCCGGCCAATCATCTTAAGCGTAACTCACTGTTCAGCATGATTAAATCGGTAGATGTAGTTAGTCCGTATCAGGTCAAAATCACGCTGAATAAACCGTTCGGCGCGATGATCAACACGCTGGCGCACCCGTCTGCGGTGATGCACAGCCCGGCATCGCTGAAACAGTATCCGAATGAGCAGGATCTGAGCGTGCATCCGGTCGGTACCGGTCCGTTTAAATTTGTCGAATGGCAGCAGGGCAAAGACGTCAAACTGGTGAAATACGATAACTACTGGCAGAAAGGCTGGCCGAAAGTCGATTCCGTGACGCTTTACCCGACGCCGGAAGATTCCACGCAGGTAGCAAAACTGAAATCGGGCGGCGTGGATGCGGTGTATCCGCTGCCGTCTGATCTGGTGGAAACCGTGAAAAGTGATCCTAAACTCGATATCGCGCAGGATCCGGGCATCTACCTGTATTACATCGCCTTCAACACGCAGAAAAAAGAGTTCTCTGACGTGCGCGTCCGTCAGGCGATTAACTACGCCATCGACCGTAATCTCTGGCTGAAAGTAGGCTTCGCCGGTTTAGGTTCGCCGTCCACGTCGCCGCTGCCGAAAAACGTTCAGTTCTACCAGAAGCAAACTACGCCGGATTACAGCTACAACATCGCCAAAGCTAAAGAGCTGATGAAAGAAGCCGGGTATGAAAAGGGCTTCGACGTGGAAATGTGGAGTTCCAACAAGACCGACCGTATCCGCAGTGCGCAGTTCCTGAAACAGCAACTCTCACTGATTGGCGTGCGTGTGAAACTGGTGCCGATGGACGCCGGAACCCTGACACAGCGTCTGTGGAGTACGCCGAAACCGGCAGATGCGAAAGTTGAAATGTATTACGGCGCATGGTCGGCCTCGACGGGTGATGCTGACTGGGCGCTGCGTCCGCTGTTCGCGACCGAATCGTGGATCCCGTCGGCGTACAACGTGTCGTACTACAGCAATAAACAGGTCGATGCGGCGATCACCGCCGGGCTGCAAACCGCCGACGTTGAAAAACGTAAAGCGGCCTATGCCGATGCGCAGAAACTGCTGTGGGCCGATGCGCCGATGGCGTATCTGGGCGTACCAGACAATCTGGTCGGTAAGAGCAAAGCGTTGTCCGGCGTCTACATGCTGGCCGATGGTTCTCTGATTTTCAATCAGGCACAGTTTAAGTAACAGAGGTGCTGTTTTACTCCCTCCTTTTTACCGGGAGGGAGTTTACTGAATTCAGGGAATCCCTTTTATGCTGACCTATTTTCTCCGCCGGATACTGGAAATGATCCCCGTTTTACTGGTGGTGTCGTTACTGGTTTTCGGCTTTATCAAGCTGCTGCCGGGGGATCCTGCGCGTATTTACGCCGGTCAGGATGCGCCGATTGAGGCGGTTGAGTCAGCGCGGCAACTGCTTGGACTGAACGATCCGTTGCCTGCGCAGTACTGGCACTGGCTGAACGGCATGATACATGGCGATCTGGGCACGACATACCGCACGCGTCAGCCGGTGTTAAGCGTGATTGAAAGCGGATTTATGCCCACGCTGCTGCTGGCGCTGGCCGGTTTCGCCTGGTCGGTAGTTTTGGGGCTGGTGATTGGCGTGGTCTCGGCGCTGAAACGCGGCAAATGGCAGGACTGGGCGCTGATGAGTATGGCGGTCGGCGGGATTTCCATGCCGCCGTTCTGGCTCGGATTGCTGCTGATTCAGTTTGTTGCCATGCCGTTTGGGCTGTTTGCCGTCAGTGGTTTTAACCAGCCAACTGACATCATTTTACCGGCGATTACGCTTGGTTCTTCGGTCGCAGCGGTCATGGCGCGTTTCACCCGTTCGGCGTTTCTCGATGTCGCGCAGGAAGATTACGTACGTACTGCCAACGCCAAAGGCTTACGGGCGCGGCGGGTGACCTGGAAACACATCATGCGCAATGCGCTGATCCCGATACTCACCATGCTCGGCTTGCAGTTTGGCTTCCTGCTGGGTGGTTCAATTATTGTCGAAAGCGTCTTCAGCTGGCCGGGGCTGGGCTGGTTACTGATCGAATCCATCAAAACGCAGGATCAGCCGGTTATTCAGGCGCTGGTGATGCTGTTTGTGTTTGAATTTATTCTGATTAATCTGCTGGTGGACCTGCTTTATGCGGTGGTTAACCCGGCGATTCGTCTGCGCTAGGAGCTGTAAATGACCGAACCTGTCTCAGTGCCTGGAGAAAACCAACCGGCAACGGTTGCCCCGCACAGTGATGATATCCGCTCGCCGTGGTACGACTTTTTTCAGACGTTTATCCGTCATCCGATGGCTCTGGTGTCCGGCGGATTTATTCTGCTGCTGATCCTGGTGGCCATTTTTGCGCCGTGGCTCGCGCCTTATGATCCGATGACGCCTGACTGGATGGCGCTGGGCGTCGGCCCGACGCCGGAACACTGGTTTGGCACCGATGATTTAGGCCGCGACGTGCTCAGCCGCATTATTTATGGCGCACGGATTTCCCTCTACGTCGGCATTTTCTCGGTCACGCTGGGCATGATTGCCGGTGTATTGCTCGGGTTACTGGCAGGCTATTATGGCCGCTGGGCCGACATGCTGATCATGCGCGGATCCGACGTTCTGTTTGCGTTTCCCGGTATGTTGCTGGCGATAGCCGTTGTCGCCATTCTCGGCCCCGGCCTGAATAACGTGATTATCGCCGTGGCGGTGTTCAGCGTACCGGTTTTCGCCCGCATCGTGCGCGCGGCAACATTATCCATCAAACAAAGTGCATACGTAGAAGCGGTGCGCTGCGTCGGTGCGCCTGACCGCGTGGTGATTCTGCGCCACATTCTGCCGGGCACGCTGTCGAATGTGATTGTCTATTTTACAATGCGTATCGGCACCAGCATTCTCACCGCCGCCAGCCTGAGTTTTATCGGTCTGGGACCTGAGCCGGACGTGCCGGAGTGGGGGAACATTCTTGCGATGAGCCGTAACATGATGATGGCGGGCAAATGGAATGTCAGCGTTTTCCCGGGTCTGGCGATATTCCTCACGGTTCTGGCGTTTAATTTGCTCGGCGACGCGCTGCGTGACACGCTCGATCCTAAACTGAAGAAGTAATTTCTGACTGAACTCATGACATGAAATGGAAGACTGATGCACCCGCAAGATAATGAAGATGAATTCACGCAGCAGGCGCTGGCGGCCTTGCTGCAACGCTGGCGCAAAACGCGTCAGATCTTCCACCCGCGTTTTCCCTGCGGGCCGGCCAATTCCATCACTGACGTCGCGGGCGTGACCGTCGGCCACAGCACGCTGGCAGCAGGGGATATCCAGACCGGCGTCACCGCGATTGTGCCGCCGGGCGATAATCTTTATGAATACCCGTTGCCGTGCGGTGCGGCGGTGTTGAATGGTTTTGCCAAACCGATGGGGCTGATCCAGATAATGGAACTGGGCGAACTGCAAACACCGGTTCTGCTCAGCAATACCTTCGCCACCGGCACCCTGTTTAACGCGCTGGTGAAACGCAGTTGCGAACAGTTTCCCCAAATTGGCCGACCGGACGCGACCATTAATCCGGTGATCCTCGAATGTAATGACTTCTATCTTAACGATATTCAGGCGATGGCGGTCAGTGAAGACGACGCGCTGACCGCACTCGACGGCGCGACAAAAATATTCGCCCGTGGCAGCGTGGGAGCAGGGCGTGGCATGAGCAGTTTCGGCCTGAAGGGCGGGATTGGCTCGGCGTCGCGCTGGTGTGAAGAGCTTAACGCTACGCTCGGCGTGCTGGTGCTGGCGAATTTTGGCAAGTTGTCCGAACTGACCCTCGACGGCGTGCGCGTCGGGGACGCCATCGCGCATATCCATCCACAACTTGCTCCGCAGGTAGACGCCGGTTCCATCATTATCATCATGGCTTGCGACCGTTATCTCGACAGCCGCCAGCTCGGACGGATCGCTAAACGCGCCGGTGCCGGGTTAGGGCGTCTGGGCAGCTACTGGGGCCACGGTTCGGGTGATATCGCGCTGGCATTTTCAACAAAACGTGACGGTGTCACGTTGGCGGATGCGAAATTAGAACCACTGCTGGCGTGCGCGGCAGATGCTACAGAACACGCTATTATTGATGCCTTACTGAATGCAGAAACCGTCTGCGGATTCGACGGACATTACCGGCTGGGGCTGAGTTATCTCCTTGATAATCTGGCAAAGTAGTCGTTTGCAAAACCCCCTCCCGACCTCACCTTTACAGGGAGAGGAGCAAATAAACTGAAAGGGAACCCAATATGAAAATCTTTATCTCTGCTGACATCGAAGGTATTGCGGGTGTGATGCGCCCCGAGCAATGCAGCCCGGGCAATGCGGATTACGAGGCCGCGCGGGCGCTGATGGAAGGCGAAGTGAATGCTGCCATTGACGGTGCATTTGCCGGTGGCGCAACCGAAGTCACGGTCGCTGACAGCCACGCCATGATGCAGAACCTGCGTGCGGACAAAATTGACCCGCGCGCCCGTCTGGTACAGGGCAAACCGCGCGGATTATCGATGGTTGAAGGCCTGCAACAGCAGCAATACGACGGCCTGATGTTTGTCGGCTATCACACCGCCGCCGGAGAAAACGGCGTACTGGCGCATACGATTAATGGCCGCGCCTTCTATCGCGTCAAACTCAACGGCAACGTGGTCGGCGAAAGTGATTTGTATGCCGCCGCCGGTGCCGAACTGAATGTTCCGCTATGGCTGGTGACCGGCGACGATCATCTCGAAACCTGGATCCGCCGCCATTACCCGGAATCCCAGTACGTCTGCGTAAAACGCGCGATTTCCGCCAATGCCGCCGAATCCGACAGCCCGTCAATTGCCTGCGCCAAAATCCGTAAGCAGGCGACGATTGCCGTCAGCAAACCCGCGCCGCTCACCGCCGGAAGATTCAGCGGGCCGTACCATCTGGAGCTGATGGCCGCCAAACCGGTTCTGGCCGACTTGTTCAGTCTGATCCCAGGCGTTGAGCGCATCGACGCCGTCACCGTCGGCTATCACAGCCCGAACGTTGCCAATATTATCAGCCTGTTAAGCGCATTTTCTTACCTTGCGACGACGCAGAAATAAATGCGCTTACGCCACATTGAAGTCTTTCAGGCGGTCTTACAGGCGGGAAGCGTCAGCGGCGCGGCGCGCCTGCTCAACGTTTCGCAGCCCAACGTCAGCCGCGTGTTGAACCACGCCGAGCAGCAGCTGGGTTTCACGCTTTTTGACCGCACGCCTCAGGGACTGATCGTCACGCCCGAAGGCCGCCGTCTGATGCCGGAAGTCGAGGCGTTGTTCAGCCATATTCAGGCGATTGGCGAACTGGCAGAGCAGCTGCGTCAGGGCGAGGGCCAGCATGTGCGCATCGGCTCTGCGCACGCGCTGGGGCACAGCGTGATGGCACCGGTGCTGGTGGATTTTCGCCGCCAGACGCCCGGCGGTAGCGTCGAACTGGTGACCGGGCATTTCAACACGCTAAGTCAGGATCTGCTGCAATACAAAATGGATTTTGCGCTGGCGTTCGGCGAGCAGGCCACGCAGGAACTGGTGGCCGAGTCGATTTATCAGGCCAACATGGTGGCGCTATTACCGAAAGATGCTGAGGTCGAAGGCCCGGTATCGCTGGCGTGGCTGTGTGAAAACGACTTACTGATGCTCCAGCAGCAGGATCCGCTCGGGCAGGTGCTCAACCGCGTCCTGCGCGAGAACGGCCTGATGCCGCATTCCGCGTTGTTCATCAAAACCTATTCCGTGATTGCCGACATGGTGCTGGCAGGCGGCGGTGTTGGCGTTGTCGATACGTTTACCGCCCGGCGATACGTCGATCAGCTGAAGATTGTGCCCGTCGTGGAAGCATTGCCGTTTGAGGTGATCCTGCTGAGCAGGAGAGATCAGCCTGCTTCACAGGCCGCGTTAAGGTTGAAACAGCTGATTCGGCGGAAATTGTGGGAGCTTGGGGAGGAAAAAGGGGGCTTTTGAATTCCTGAGTTCAACACCTTGAGTTGCCACCCAAACTGGCCTTAAGAGACGCCTGTCGCCGCGCCTCTTAAGAATCTCCGGCTCTTTTACTGCCCGCTATCGCTCGCTGGCCATGTTTCAGCACCTCCGGCTAGTGCCGCAAACGCCGCCGCTGAGCGATCACTGCCACTAAAAAACCGAAATTTTCTCGATCCTTCTAAAGCGCCTCACTGCCAGTGAAAAACCAAAACCTTCTCAATCAAGCTTATGAAAACGGGTCTTAGGGTAACCCCTAAAAAAATCCCAAAAAAAAGCCCCGAAACAGTTTCAGGGCTTTCTAAGTCAGCAACCAATCAATGTTAGTTGATTTGCACCGGCATACCTGCACGCATCTCGATTGCGCGCTGAACTACAGTCTGGTTAACAGACGGAGACGATACAACGGTGTTTGCGCTGCCGGTCAGCGTAATCGGAATCGGCTGTTGGGAATCAAACTCTTCCTGGTTGGAAGACAGCGGGTTGTGGATCTCAATATAACGTTTGCCGTCCGGCTCAACGGTGGCTTTCACCGGCTCGTTGATGAACTGAACGCGGGTATCTTGCGGCACATTGTCGTACAGCCATTTGATATCTGCGTCACGCAGACGCACACAACCGTGGCTTACGCGCAGGCCGATACCGAAGTTGGCATTGGTACCGTGAACCGCATACAGACGGCCAACGTACAGCGCGTACAGCCCCATCGGGTTGTCCGGGCCGGCAGGGAAGACTGCTGGCAGGAACTCACCACGGGCGGCATATTCCTGATGCATTTTTGCAGTCGGGGTCCAGGTCGGGCCCGCTTTTTTACGCTGTACAGTCGTCACCCAGTTCATCGGGGTGTCTTTGCCCAGTTCGCCGATACCGATTGGCAGAACGACAACGGTATTGGTGCCTTTCGGGTAGTAATACAGACGCATTTCAGCACTGTTGATGACGATGCCTTCATGTGGCGTTTCCGGCAGGATCAGTTGCTGAGGAATGGTCAGCACGGTGCCCGGCGTTGGCAGGAACGGGTCAACGCCAGGGTTGGCTTCGAGCATGTTGCTCAAACCCATCTGGTATTGCGCTGCAAAATGTTCCAGCGGCAGGCTGCTGCCCTGCGGAACGGTTACCGTAATGTTTTCACCGACCAGACGACCATTGTTCGCCGGAAGAGGATAGACCACAGCAAAAGACGCCTGGCTATATGCAGCAACTGCCAAAACCAGGGTAAGGATTGCGCGAATGCTCATTTTCATATTTTCGTTGGTCGTTAATGCCACACTGGCAGTTGTTGTCAGGATGTTGATTTCCCCCCGATGCGGAAGTTTCCGCCCGGAGGAATAGTGTACTTGCACATAGCTCTTGAAAGGGACTCAGTAACTGTAACGAATCGCATTTCAGGGCCGCCAATTATAAGGATTTATTTCAAACAGGCCAAAGCTTTCTCACCCTGTTCGAAAAGTTCCCTCCGGCAACCGCATTTTTTGCGGCTGCCTGCACAATTGCTTCACATTTCCACCCTCATTTACGGCAAAACGGCACCATCACCAGCGCAGCAATGAACATCCACGCCATGACCTGGAAGATATCGTTGAAAGCCAGCGTCAGGGATTGCGCCGCCACTTTTGCGCCGAACAGACCTTTAGCCATCAGCAACGCGTGTGCGGTGTCCGGCGTCAGGTGGCCGATTTTTTGCGCCAGCGATCCAATCACGTCCTGCGCGTGGTCGCCGTATTGCCCAAGACTTTCACCGAAACGCGCCGCGTGAACGCGCGTCCAGTCCTGCAACCAGGTATTCACCGTCGCAATACCGACAGCGCCGCCCAGATTTCGCATCAGGTTAAACAAGCCTGAGGCATAGCGCAGTTCCGGCCCCTGAAAGGCAGTCAGCGCCATATTCACGCTCGGCACGATGCACAACATAATGAATAATCCGCGCACGACCTGCGGCCAGAAAAACTGTTCCGCGCCCCAGTAAGGTGTGACGGCGGTCGTCAGCCATAAGCTCAGCGCGAAACCGGATAATCCCACAGTGATTAATATCCGGCGATCGACGCGGTTGATTAATCTCGCGGCGATCAGGGTACTGAAAAACTGCCCGACGCCAACGACAAAGACCGTCGTGCCAATTTCCAGGCTGTTGAAATCACGGATACGGCCGAGGAAAACCGGTGTCAGGTAGGTCGAGGCGTACAAACCAAAACCCACGACCAGATTGAATAAACAGGCGAAGGTAAAGGTCGGATCGCGAAAGGGCGTCAGGCGTACAATCGGGTTTTTGGAATAGAAGGAACGTTCGAGAAACAGAACAAAGGCCACCAGCGAAAACCAGGCTGAAATTTGGATCTGCGGATCGCTGAACCAGTTTTTACGCGGGCCTTCTTCGAGCACGTACTCCAGGCAGCCGAGAGCGACGGCCATCGAAAATAAATGCACCCAATCGATACGTTTGAGCATCGAAAAATCGGCTTTATCGACGTGGATGAACATCACCGCGCCGGTCGCCACCAGCACGCCGGGTAATATGTTGATGAAGAAGATCCAGCGCCAGTCGAGAACCTGTGTCACCACGCCGCCCACGGTCGGCCCAAGCGTCGGTGCCAGCACGCTGACCATCCCGAGGATCGCCGGAATGATCGCCTGCTGTTTGCCCTGAAACATGGCGAAGCCGGTTGCGAAAACCGTCGGCACCATCGCGCCGCCGGTAAAGCCCTGCAACGCGCGGAAGAAGATCATCGACTCAATATTCCAAGACAATCCGCAGCCGATGCTGCTGAGCGTAAACAGGGCGGCGGACGCGCTGAACAGCCAGCGGGTCGAAAGCGCCTGCGCCAGAAATGCCGAGAACGGGATCATCACCAGTTCGGCGATCAGGTATGAGGTTTGCACCCAGCTGATTTCGTCCGGCCCGGCGGAAAGCCCGGCCTGGACATCATTAAGCGAAGCGGCGACGATCTGAATGTCGATCAACGCCAGAAACATGCCGAACGCCATTATGCTGAAAATCAGAAACTTGCGTGATGTCGGGTAATCCGCTGGCGAGATCGCGGCGGGGTGATTCAGGGTGGCTGACATTTTTGTGAGATCCCGGGGCTTGTTTATATGATTATCATCATATTAATATGATATCCATCATGCAATGAGGTGCGAGAAAAAATGAGCGAAGCAACAGTGAGTGGTGAGGTTGTCACCCCGCAGTCAAAAGTGAATAAGCGATCAAAACGTATCTGGGTGGTCAGTGCGGTTGCTCTGGCTGTGGCGCTCGGCGGGGCGGCCTGGCTGCTGGCGGCACCTTCTTCAGAATCCACCGACGATGCGTATCTGACGGCCGACGCGACCACCGTTGCGCCAAAAGTGAAAGGTTTTGTGTCGCAAGTGCTGGTGCGGCATAACCAGCAGGTTCATGCCGGCGATAAACTGGTGCTTATCGACAGCGAAGAATTTACGGCGCGTCTGGCCGCCGCGCGGGGCGATCTGGATGATGCCCGTGCGCAGGTCGCGCAGCAGCAGGCGGCGCTGCTCAGCCAGCAGGCGCAGGAACAGCTGGCGCTGACGCAAATCGATGCGGCGCGAACCGCCATCCGCTCCTCGAAAGCCGAACAACAGCACGCCGAGGCCGAGCAGCAAAGGTATCAGTCGCTGGCGGTCAGTGGCGCGACGTCCCGTAATGATGCGGATCGCTATAAAACCGTGGCGGTGACGGCGGAACAGACCTCGGCACACGCGGCTGCCATGCTGAATGTCGCGCAAAATCAGGCGGCGGTGACGCACGCGCAGCGCGCTGAAATTGAAGCGGCGCTGGCGCTGGCAAATGCGGCGGTGGTGAAAGCGCAGGCGGCAGAAGATCTGGCGCAGCAGGATCTCAACCATACGACAATTTTTGCGGCGGTGGATGGCGTGGTCGGAAACCGTCAGGTGCAGGTCGGGGATTATGTGACACCCGGCCAGCGGCTGATGGCGCTGGTGCCCGATGAAGGGATTTACGTCACCGCCAATTTTAAAGAGACACAGACCGGAAGAATGCAGCCCGGCCAGAAAGCCGATGTGCAGGTGGATGCGTTGCCCGGCGTGACGTTCCGCGGGGAAGTGGACAGCCTTGCGCCCGGTTCCGGATCAACGTTTGCCCTGCTGCCGTTTGAGCCCGGCACCGGCAATTTCACCAAAATTGTCCAGCGCGTGCCGGTGCGTATTCGTCTGGATCCCGGTCAGCCGGAAGCCAGCGCACTGAGGCCGGGTCTGTCTGTCGATGCGCGCGTTTCGTTAACGGAACCGGTCAGGTAAACTGAGGCAGCAATTTATTCGATTATCAGGGTCTTACTATGCGCTACGAAAGTGAACATAAGCCTAAAATCCGCGAGCGGATTGTGAAGGAAGCTGCGAAAGCCATCCGCGCCAAAGGGCCGTTGCAGGTCAGCGTGGCAGGCGTGATGAGCAAAGCCGGGCTGACACATGGCGGGTTTTATGCGCACTTTGCCTCGAAAGACGCCCTGATCGAAGCCGCCATTCAGCAGATGTTTAATCAGGTGATGCTGCGCTGGGAGAAAAATAATCAGGGACTGACCGCGCAGCAACAACTGGCGGGCTATATCGATTTCTACCTTTCCCCGTGGCATCGCGACAACCGCGCGCAGGGTTGTCCGGTTTCCGCGCTGGCGTCAGAAACGCCCCGCATGTCGGCACCTTGTCAGGCTGAATTTGCGCGCGGGATTGAAAGAATCCGCGGCATGATTATCCGCCAGCTGACTGAAATGGGCGTGGAAGATCCGCAGACGACGGCGGTGTCAGTCAGTTCGGAGCTGATGGGCAGTTTATCGCTGGCGCGATGCGAACCCGATCGCGAGGCGTCGGATGCGTTGCTGGAAAGTGCGAAGAAAGCGCTGATGGCGCGGCTAAATTTGCCGGAAGAATAAACTCTCAGAATCGCTCCCTCCCCTGCGAAGGGGAAGGTTGGGGTGGGGTATTAATTTCTAAATCAAAAAGTTAAGGTTTTCTTAAACAAGGTGTTAGCCCTTAAAACCCCCTCCCAGTCTCCCCCTTCGCAGGGGGAGGAGCTGAAAAAGCTATCAGAAATCATAACCGACAGTGGCGACCACGGTACGTTCCTGACCCCAGTAGCAATAGCTGGTGCCGTAACAGGCCGCGACGTATTTCTTGTCGAACAGATTGTTGGCGTTCAGCTGCACATACGCGCCTTTCAGCTGCGGATTGAACTGCACCAGATTCATACGCAGTGACGCATCAACCAGCGTGGCGGAAGGCATGTGACGGGTGTTTTCGTTATCCGCCCATTGTGTGCCGATGTAACGAACGCCAGCGCCCAGATCCACACCGATTGGCGTGTTGTACTGACCCCAGATGGAAGCCATCTGTTTTGGCGTCACGTACGGCGTGTTGCCGTTGTTTTCCGCCGCGTCGCGGATACGGACTTTATTGTAGGTATAACCCGCCATCACGTTGAAACGCTCGGTGACCTGTTTCTTGGCTTCCAGTTCCAGACCCTGTGAACGGATTTTACCCGCCGGCTCGTAGTAGCTGCCCACAACCACGCGGTTACCCACGTCTTTTTGCGTCAGGTCATACAGCGCCGCGGTGTACATATCGGACGTACCCACCGGCTGGTATTTGATCCCCGCTTCGTATTGCTCACTCTGCATCGGTTTCAGCAGCGTGCCATCTGCGCCCGGCAGGGCGGAAGGTGTCATTGCCTGGCTGTAGCTGACGTACGGAGAAATCCCGCTGTCGAAGGCATACAACAGGGAAGCGCGGCTGCTGAAGTGTTCGTCTTTACGTTCGCTGTTGCTCTGTACGCCGTAGATGCTTTCGTAGCTGCGGCTGGAGGTTTTCAGCGTGTCGTAACGGCCTGACAGGGTCAGATACCACTTGTTCCAGCTCATCTCATCTTGCAGATAAGTGCCCATCTGCTCGTAACGGTTTTTGCCGCGTGAGTGGCTGTAATAATCCAGTGCATCACCGCCAACGCCGGTGTACGGGTTAAGCGTTTCGGCGTAAGCGCCGTCAGATTTCACGTCGTTAATGAAGTGAGAATAGTCAAAGCCCAGCACCACTTTGTGCGCGACTTCGCCGGTGGCGAAATCAGCTTCCAGCTGGTTATCGATAGCAAACGTATCGAGGGACGATTTCTCACCGGAATAGTAACGGTTCATCAGCGTGCGATCCGCGTTCCAGCCTGCCTGATATACCTGATCCAGTTCGGTATTGGAATGGGTGTAGTTGGTGTTCTGTCGGAATGACCAGACATCGTTAAACGTGTGCTGGAATTCGTAGCTGTAAATTTGTTCCCAGCGTTTGAACTGGTTGTAGGTGCTTTCGCCGTCAAAGAAGCCACGGCTCAGTTTCTGGCCATACAGGCTGCCGTCGGCCGGAACGGCGGCGTGATAACCGCCGGACGGATCTTTTTGCAGATACGCGCGCAGCAACAGGGAAGTGTTTTCATCCGGCGTCCACAGCAGTTGCGGGGAGATCGCATAACGTTCTTCGCGCTGATGATCGTACTGCGTGTCGCTGCTGCGGGTCATACCGGTCAGACGGAATGCCAGCGTATCGCTGAGCGCATTGGTGTAATCGAACGCGCCGCCTTTGGTGTTTTGTGTCCCGCCGGAAAGCTGGAAGTGACCTTCTTCAGCAAATTGCGGACGTTTGGTGGTTTCCATCACCACACCGCCGGGGATGCTCTGGCCGTAAAGCGCAGAAGACGGGCCTTTGACCACATCAATACGCTCAAGGAACCACGGATCAACCTGAATGGAGTTGTAGGTCGCGCCGTCGCTCAGAATACGCAGGCCATCAAGGAAGGTGTTGTTGACGTCACCGCCGTGGAAACCGCGCAGGGAGATGGTGTCATAACGCGTTGCACCACCGGCAAAGTTGGTGAAAACGCCCGGCGTATAGTTCAGGGCCGCATTGACGGTCGTGGCGTTCTGGTCAGTCATTTGCTGACGCGTGACCACAGAAACCGCCTGACCGGTAGTGATTAACGGCTGATCCGTTTTGGTCGCGCTTTTACTGGTTTTCGCACTGTAACCCTGCGTCGGAGCATCTGCGGTATCAGCAGGCGCGGCTTTGACAACGACGGTATCTTCGGCTGCAAGAGAAGCTGCCGGAACGGACAGCGCCATAGCGCACAGAAGCACCGAGCGTTTGAGGGGGAAAGCCAACAACATATTCATAGTCCCTATAAATAACCCGATAAATAATCGGGTAATTAATTGATGCGAGTGTATTGATGCGTGTGTGTAAACCCAAAAGCCAACAACGTTCCGTACTAAAGCGCCTGTACAGAAAATGACAGGGATTAACTAAAACGAGACGAATGTTAAACTTAATGATAATTGTTATCATTATTATTTTACAAGTTCAAGTGAACTTTCTGCAAAAAGTGTGAAGTGGCGACATTTTATCCGCATGAAATGAATGGCCTTTTTGTTTGTTTAACGAGCAGAGGGAAAGTTTTGCGGGCTGATGTCTGTTACAAATGTGCGGGAGAAACGGAGGGAACAGGGCCAGTTTTCAAAAGCACCGTCCCGGCAGATGCCGGGACGGCAGGAAGTTGAAAGACAGTTTACCGGGCGAGACCAAAGCCAATCTCAAACAACGGTGATTCGCTGTCGTGCGGCATATCCGACTTCTGTTTCAAAACGGCTTCCATCGATGAAGGCAGCTCGAACGGCAGCTTGCCGGTGTAAGCCTCGCCGCTGGTGAGGCGGCTGAACAGCACCGCGTCGCTGACGCCGAAGTTACCGATAACCGCTTTCGCTTTGTCATTCACGTTAGTGAGAATGGCCGGGCGGTCGAGATACACCGTCACCACGGTCGGCACTGCTTTGCTGGCTTTCACGATGGCCTGATAATCGGCGTTGTCATCCGTAAAGGCCAGCGAACCTTCGTGGTGACGTTTGCCGAAGAACCACTGTTTATGCGTTTGCTCATAAGGCGCATGGGCGCGGATCAACGCGATATCCGCCTTTTCGGGCGCATCCACCACGATGAAACCTGCGGCCTGTGCGGCTTTCGGGTCAATGCCATACAGCCAGACTTTCTTACCTTTTTTCAGCGGCAACAGGTCACCGGTATTTTGCAGCAAAACCAGGGAGTGACGTTGCGCCGCATCGGCTTCTTTCTGCCAGCTCTCGCGGCCCACGGTTTGCACCGCTTTCTGTGCGTCCACATACGGATTTTCAAACAGGCCGGTCTGGAATTTCTGTACCAGAATGCGGGTGACGGATTCGTCCAGACGTTGCTCTGTCAGCTGTTTCTCATTAACCGCGTTCACCAACAGTTGCGAATCGGTCACGCCACCGAACTGATCGACACCGGCTTTCACCGCTTTAACAAAACGTTCTTGCGGCGTCAGGTTTTCCACGCCCCACGACATGCCGCCCGGCACCGGTTCTTTTCCTTCCGGCGCACCGTTGAGGCATTCATCGCTGCAATCATTGGTGATCAGCCAGTCGCTGAGGATCACGCCTTTAAAGCCGTATTGCCCGCGCAGAATATCGGTCAGTAACTGATGGCTGAATCCGGCACCGACCTGTTCCAGCGGTTTGCCTTCAAACATGGCATTTTTCAGGATGGAATAGGTGGGCATGACGCTGGCGACGTTGGCTTCAAACGCGCCGGTGAACGGGTAGATATGTTCTTTGAGATTATTGCCGGGGAAGACGGCGTTCTTGCCGTAGACATTGTGGCTGTCGTAGCCGTTTTCCGCTGCGCCGTAACCGACCCAGTGTTTGACCACCGAAATGACGCTGCCGGAATTGAGACCATCGCCGCCGTTTTGCATCCCTTCAATGTAACCGCGCACCATGTTATGCACGCGCGCCGGGTCTTCGCCAAAAGTTCCGCTGATGCGCGCCCAGCGGGGTTCGGTTGCCAGATCCGCCTGCGGCGAAAGCGCTTCGCGAATACCGACTGCCAGGTATTCCTGACGCACAATATCGGCGTAACGGCGGGTGAGTTTTTCATTATTAATGGCTGCCAGCCCGAGCGTTTCCGGCCATTGGGTAAATTTGCCGGAAGCCGTGCTCGCGCCGGTCAGATATTCAAACGAGTTACGCGGGTCACTGCTGATAGTCACCGGAATACCGAGCCGCGTTTTTTCAGCAATCTGCTGCAATTTATTATTTTCTTCGGCCATCAGCGCCGGGTCTTCAGCGGAAAGGCGGGTGATCAGGCTGTTGACCTTCGCCCCGGAAATCATTTTTTCCGCCGCTGCGATATCATAATGGGTACCGGCGCCGATCGGGCTGTCAGCCGTTGGCGCGGAACCGTGCATCATCACACCGGCTTTTTCTTCAAGCGTCATGCGTTTTACCAGATCCGCTGCGCGTTCTTCAGGCGTCAGCCGCCAGTCCTCATAGGGTTCAAGTTTGCCGGTGTGACTGAGGTCTTTGAATTTCAGGCCGTCAACGGTCAGTAACGTGGTTTCACGCTGGCTGAGTTCAGGCTGAGTCTCACTGGCGAAAACGGGCGGGGAGGAAAGTAGCAGGGCAGAAACAGCCAGGCTCAGAGGTTTGATCTTCATTATCATCCTTAATGATTGATATATATAGATACTCAATCATCGATCAATAACCTATTTGCGGGCTGGATATTGCGACCGGGTTCGCAAATAAAAATCCTCAGGGGATAGGGGCATTGCGCCCCGTAAAATAATTCAGCCCAGCACCATCCCCAATACCGCGCCCACCGCCAGCACCCACAGCGGGTGAATGCGTTTGTTAAGCGCCATCAGGGTACACAGCGCAATCACACCGGCGAGGGTCATTGTGGTGGCGGAGGCTTTGGCGATTAACAATCCGCTGGAGACCACCAGCCCGACGGTGACCGGCACCAGCCCGCGCTGAATAAGCTGACGCCACGGTTTATCTTTGTAACGCTTCCAGCCGCCCATGACGATAATTGTCACGATGGAAGACGGGCCGAATTTTGCCAGCGAAGAAACCAGCAGCCCGGACCACCCGGCAACCTGCCAGCCAATCAGGGGCACGATCATCATATTCGGGCCCGGCGCAGCCTGCGCCAGGGCAAACAGGGCGCTGAATTCCTGCGCGCTCATCCAGTGATGGATATCCACAACTGCGCGCTGCATCTCGGGGAGAATGGTATTTCCGCCACCAAACGCCAGCAGCGAAAGCTCGGTGAACAGCAGGGCGAGTGAGAGTAAAACGGCCATCAGTATTTACTCCTTGCGCAGATAAAAATACTGACCGGTGCCAGCACCAGCATGACCGGCAGCATCGGGATACGGAACGCGGCGATGGCGATGACGCCCGCGGCGACCAGCGCCAGTTGCAGCCATTTTCCCCACAGCGGCGCGAGCATTTTGAGTCCCGTGGATAACAGTAATCCCGCCGCCGCCGCGGCCATACCGGCGAACAGATGTTCTACCAGCGGCTCATTCTGATAACGCGCATAGACCAGACCCAGCAGCACGACGCAAATCGTCGGCGCGAGAATAAGTCCGAGAATGGCGGAAAGCGCACCGCGCAGCCCTCGAAATTCCATCCCCAATGCGACCGACAAATTAATGATATTACCGCCGGGCAAAAACTGGCACAGCCCGAGCAATTCGGTGAATTGTGCAGCGGTCAGCCAGCGGCGTTTATCCACCAGCATGTGCCGTGCCATCGGCAGTACGCCACCAAAGCCCGTCAGACCCAAAATGAAAAAGCCCATGAAAAGTTGTCCGCAATCGGGTGCGGGCGCAGTCTGGTCTTCGGTACTGAGCATGATTTTTTCCTGCGTGTAATCGGCCATCTCGACACTCTCCCTCAAATGTAATTCAAAGCCGCCAGAGGCGTAAATTTCGTTACGGATCATGCGCGCAGTCGTGACATGATGTCTAATGCCTTTAATAACGCGGATAGATACCCTGTGAGTATGGCAATGATCGAACTGAAACGGCTTAACGCCTTTGTCACCGTGGTGGAAGCCGGCAGTATTACCCGCGCTGCCGAACTATTGTTTATTCAGCAGCCGCCATTGACGCGCCTGTTGCAGGGGCTGGAGCAGGATTTCGGCGTGCCTTTATTGCAGCGTTTGCCGCGCGGGGTGATCCCGACCGAAGCCGGTGAGGTGTTGTTGCAGGAAGCGCGCGCCGTACTGGCGCGGGCGGAGCAACTGAATGCAGCGATGCGCCGCGCGGCACAGGGCGAACAGGGGCGCATCCGGATTGGGTTCACCAGCTCGGCGGCATTACATACGTTTGTGCCCGCCCTGTTACGCCGGTATCGCGAGATTTATCCGTCTGTCAGCACGCAGCTTGAGGAAAGCGGCAGCGGCGAGTTGCTGGAAGCCGTGGTGGCCGGGCAACTTGACGTGGCGTTTGTGCGCATGCCGGTCAAAGACATGCCGGAGCTGGAGATGGAAAAGGTGCTGGAGGAGCCAATGTGGGTCGCTGTTCCCGCCGGACACCGGCTGGCTGCGCGGGTTTCCGGTCAGCCGCTGAAACTCGAAGAACTGAGCAACGAACCCTTTGTGCTTTACCGTCGCCGCGCCGGGCAGGGGTTGTACGATGCGATACTTGCGGCGTATGTCCGCGCCGGATTCAGCCCGCATATTGTGCAGGAAGCGCCACGGCTGACGTCGTGCCTGAGTCTGGTCGGCGCGGGGCTGGGGATTTCGATTGTTCCGGCGTCCATGACGCGGCTCGGCGGCGACGGCGTGGTGTTTTTGCCGCTGGATGCCAGTACGCGGCTCAGCGCGCCGTTATATCTCGCACGGCGGGAAGACAGCCATGCATCGTCTATAATAAGTACGTTTTGTCAGCTGGTCAGAAAGCAGCTGGCCGGAGATTAAAGGTGTTGCTCGGAGATGTGTTTTTGCGTGGATTCGACGGTAATGCCGTCGGATTCGATGGCGCTGAGCAGACAATCGAGCAGGCCGGGGAAGCGGGCGTCCAGATCCTCACGGCGCAGGGAAAGTAAGTTAGCGCGTCCGTCCGGGCGCTGCCAGATCACGCCGCTGTCACGCAACACGCGCCAGTGGTGAGTCAGCGTCGATTTCGATAAGCCCTGCAAAAGGGTGCCGCACGGGTGTTCACCGCCTTTCGCTAAGGTGCGGATCACCGCCAGACGTAGCGGATTTCCCAGCGCAGTCAGCACATTTTCGAGACGGATCTGCTCGCGTTCAGGGTGGTTGGCTATCATCGGACTTTCCTTACTTAGACGTGTGTTAACGCGGCCGCGCAATATAGCCTATCCCTCTGCTGCTGTACAACGCGACGGCCTCTGACCAATTTCATCGATAGAATAAATTAATTGTACGAATATACACGTACAATTGTAGTATACTCTCCGCACTAAGAAGTTTAGTACTCATTACTTTGTGACGGGACGTGAAAACCACTCTCCGCCAACTTAGCCATCAACCAGTAAGGACGTTATATGGCTCGCAAAACGCCAATCGAGCGCTACCGCAATATCGGTATCTCAGCACACATCGACGCAGGTAAAACCACCACCACCGAGCGTATTCTTTTCTATACCGGCATGAACCATAAGCTGGGAGAAGTGCATGACGGCGGTGCGACCACAGACTGGATGGCTCAGGAGCAGGAGCGCGGTATTACCATCACGTCTGCTGCTGTCACCTGTTTCTGGCGCGGGATGGATCACTCGTTCGATGAGCATCGCATTAATATTATCGACACGCCGGGGCACGTGGATTTCACTATTGAAGTGGAACGTTCCATGCGCGTTCTCGACGGTGCGGTCATGGTGTATGACGCCGTGGGCGGCGTGCAACCGCAGTCTGAAACTGTCTGGCGTCAGGCCAACAAATACAAAGTGCCGCGTCTGGCGTTCGTCAACAAAATGGACCGCCAGGGCGCAGATTTCTTTCGTGTCCGCCAGATGATGGTGGACCGCCTGAAAGCCAATCCTGTACCGATTGTTATTCCGATTGGTAAAGAAGAGCATTTCACCGGCGTGGTGGATTTGCGCAAAATGCGCGCCATTTTGTGGGACGACGCGACACAAGGTATGACCTTTACCTATGAAGCGATCCCGGCAGAGTTGCAGGCGCTGGCGGAAGAGTGGCGCGAGAAAATGGTCTCGGCTGCTGCGGAAGCCAACGACGCGCTGATGGATAAATATCTTGAAGAAGGCACGCTGACGGAGGATGAAATTACCCAAGGTCTGCGTCTGCGCACCATCGCCGGGGAAATCCAGCCGATGCTGTGTGGCAGCGCGTTCAAGAATAAAGGCGTGCAGCGCATGCTTGATGCTGTGATTGAACTGATGCCGTCTCCGCTGGATATTCCGCCGGTTGCCGGTACGGACGAGGATGGCAACGAAGTGTTCCGTCATTCCGACGATAACGAGAAGTTCTCGGCGCTGGCGTTCAAACTGATGACTGACCCCTATGTCGGCCAGCTGACGTTTGTCCGTGTTTATTCCGGCGTGCTGAAAAAAGGCGACAGCGTCTACAACCCGGTGCGCGGCAAGAAAGAACGCATCGGGCGTATCGTGCAGATGCATGCCAACGACCGCATCGAGATAGATGAAATCCGTGCCGGTGATATCGCGGCCTGTGTGGGCCTGAAAGATGTCACCACCGGTGAAACGCTGTGCGACCCGAGCGACATTATCACGCTGGTGCGTATGGAGTTCCCGGATCCGGTGATTTCGCAAGCCATCGAGCCGAAGACTAAGGCTGACCAGGAAAAAATGGGCATCGCGCTGTCACGACTGGCATCAGAAGACCCGTCGTTCCGCATCCGGACTGATGAGGAATCCGGCCAGACGATCATTTCCGGAATGGGCGAACTGCATCTGGAGATTATCGTTGACCGCATGAAACGTGAGTTCGGCGTGGAAGCCAACATCGGTAAACCGCAGGTCACGTACCGCGAGACGGTGCGCAAAACGGTGAAAGATGTGGAAGGGAAATTTGTGCGTCAGTCTGGCGGTAAAGGTCAGTACGGTCATGTGGTCTTTACGCTCGAACCCTTGCCGGCAGGCACAGGCTTTGAGTTTGTCGATGCGACTAAAGGTGGCGTGGTGCCGCGCGACTATATCCCGGCTGTAGAAAAAGGGGTCACGGAAGCGCTGAACAACGGCATTCTGGCCGGTTATCCGGTGGTCGATGTCAAAGTGACGCTGACGTTCGGTTCATACCACGAGGTCGATTCTTCGGAAATGGCGTTCAAAATGGCGGCCATCTTTGGTTTCAAAGAAGCAGCTAAACGGGCAGATCCGGTTATCCTCGAGCCGATGATGAAAGTCGAAGTGGAAACCCCGGAAGAGTACGCCGGTGGCGTGATGGGCGATTTGTCGTCGCGTCGCGGTACGGTGCAGGGCATGGAGGAGATTGCGGGCGGTGGCGGGAAAATTATCAAAGCCGAAGTTCCTCTGTCGGAAATGTTCGGTTATTCCACCGTTTTGCGGTCGATGTCGCAAGGTCGTGCAACCTACAGCATGGAGTTCAATCACTATGCCGAAGCACCGCGCAATGTTGCAGAAAACATCATTGCATCGCGTGGTAAATAAGTAAAACCGGCGTAATCTCCGCTCAAGACAAAACGGTCCGCAAGGGCCGTTTTTTTTAGTCATGGAAAGAGTGCTGAACCTACTAAAGGAACTTGTGATGAGGTGCTTACGAAAAGGAATGAAAGGCGCACACTTCTGCGCCTTATTTTATGCGTTTATTTAACTGACCAGTTTACTGACAATGGTCGCCACGTGTTTACCCTGATGCACGGCAATCCGCAGCTCTTCTGCACTTGGCTGACGTGAACCGTCGCCACCGGCGATAGTGGTCGCGCCATAAGGCGTCCCGCCGCGGACCTGTGAAATATCGAACAATTCAGGGGTGGTGTAGCCGATTGGCACGATGATCATGCCGTGATGAGCAAGTGTGGTCCAGGTGGAGGTGATGGTCATTTCCTGGCCGCCGCCGGTGCCGGTGGAACTGAATACGCTGGCGACTTTGCCTGCCAGTGCGCCTTTGGCCCACAGGCCGCCCGTTTGATCGAGGAAAGTGCGCATCTGGCCGGTCATGTTGCCAAAGCGGGTTGGTGTGCCGAAAATGATGGCATCGTAATCGCCAAGTTCTGCGGGGGAGGCGACTTCCGCCGTCTGACCGGTTTTGCCACCGGCAGCCTTAAAGGCTTCTTCTGGCATCGTTTCAGGAACGCGTTTTATCGTGACTTCAACACCTGGAACGCTGCGTGCGCCTTCTGCAACACTCTGCGCCATTGTTTCAATATGACCGTACATAGAATGATAAAGAACCAGTACTTTTGCCATTTTAAACTCCTCATGAGGTGAT
>NZ_JAEMGT010000105.1:0-1714 GCF_017655185.1 Rahnella sp. ChDrAdgB13
TCTGGTACCGGCTGGAATCTCGACAAAAATACCGGGTTTACTTTCAAATCAGCTACCTCAGGGCAGGGTAGCATCACGCTGGATGGCCGCGGGTTACGTGTCTATGACAGCGCCGGTAACTGGAAAGTTAAAGTGGGGGATCTAAGCTGATGGCTTTCGGAATTGCAGTGGCTGGCGCTAAAAGTTACGACATGTCTGTCAGTCGTCCATTGACTTGGATCGGCAGCCTTTCGATTGGTGCCAGCATTGGAAATGTGAACACGTCATCAGGAGACTTTTCGGCGAAATGCCCGGCAGGATCACAGCTGGTTGCTATTCCCGATAATGTGGTTGCGATATTAAAAACATCGATATCAGCAGCCATGCAATTTAAATCACTGGCGATCAGCGTGGACAACAACGCCAGAACGGTGACAGCCTCGTTGGATTTAACCACCAACTTGCAAAGCCCAAGTTTCGCCAGCAGTTCGGCTGACCGGCCAAAGTTGGTCAATATTTACTGTGTTTACCCTGGCGAGATAAATCAGGGCGGTTTCGGTTTCGCGGTAGCAGCAGGGGGTTCTTTTCCCTACGTGGTGGATAGCAATTCCGGTTTGTTTCTCACGTACTCATACAACGGCGCTTTCACGGGAAACCTGACGTTACCTGTCGGCGCAAACTCAACGGTATTTTGTTATTGGGATGATCCAAACGTGGGTCTGATTTATGACGAAGTAAGCCGAACGCTTAAGGGGTATGTGAGTGGTAATAATCAGTCGGGGATCAATATAGCCATCAAGATTTGCGTGTTCACCATTAAAACACCGGAAGTTCCTGCCTGGGGGATTGCTGTACGGGGGATTGATGGTGGGATCAGCTTTACGAGTGCTGAAACACCAATGATGTATAGGGGGAATATCAACACCCCTTCGGCAAATGGTTCAGCGACTGCTTTTAGTACAACGGACCAGGCGCAACAACCTATGGTTCCTGTTATGAAAATTGGCGGACAACTGGCATCAACAAACTGGTTTCACCTTGGCATGGCGAGGAGCGGAACATCATTTTTCGGCAGGCCAACCAGCCTTATCAATGGCGGTGACTCCACTAACCCCAATCAGCAGGTAGTCGGTTACGCCAGTAAACCATTGCCGTTCTTATGGGCTACCGACTATTTCTAACGTCATACCTCCTCAGAATTTTGAGTCTTCATATCAACCCGCTACGGCGGTTTTTTTATGCCCGGAGAAAAGCATGTCAGCAGGCACAATTGAATTAACTAACAATTCAGCAGCAGTAGTCGGTACCGGAACGGCTTTCACCACAGATTTAAAAGTGGGAGATTTCATTGTCGTTATTGTCGGCGGTGTGACTTACACGCTTGGCGTTAAAACGATAACCTCGGCAACAGCATTAACGCTGATAACTGCCTATGGTGGCCCGACGGCTACAGGTAACGCATGGACAGCGGTACCCAATGCGACGCTGGTGGGGATTACCGCTCAAGTCGCCGCAGACGTAGCCAAAGCCATTCGCGGTTTAAATCTCGACAAAGCCAACTGGCAACAGGTTTTCAGTGGAACGGGTGCAATCACGGTGACGCTGCCCGATGGTTCCACTTATACAGGGCCAGCCTGGAATAGTATTACCACATCGTTGAGTGACAAGGCCGACAAAGTCAGCGGTGCCGTGCCCGTCGCACAAGGTGGCACCGGCGCTACTACCGCCGCAACAG